>NZ_JACAPY010000026.1:56866-116832 GCF_013385455.1 Pseudomonas sp. G1002 | reverse complement strand
AATTGAAGCGCGCCTGAACGCCCTGGCGGCGGTGCGCGAAGCCGTGGTGTTGGCCCAGGAAGGGCTGAACGGCCAGCAATTGGTGGCTTACGTGATCCCGGCGCAAGGCGCCGAGGATGCAGGCGCCCTCAAGGCGCAGCTGAAAGCGGACCTGCCGGACTACATGGTACCGACGCACCTGCTGTTCCTGAATGAATGGCCACTGACCGCCAACGGCAAGCTCGACCGCAAGGCCCTGCCGCAGCCGGACGCAAGCCAGGTACAGCACGAATACGTGGCGCCGCAAAGCGCGCTGGAACAGCAAATCGCAACCGTCTGGCAAGACGTGCTGAAACTGGAACGGGTTGGCCTCACCGACAACTTCTTCGAACTGGGTGGCGACTCGATTATCTCGATTCAAGTGGTCAGCCGCGCCCGGCAGTCCGGCATCCGCTTTAGTCCAAAAGACCTGTTCCAGCACCAGACGGTGCAGGCATTGGCGACTGTCGCGCAGACCGGTGACCCGGTGCAGGTAATCGATCAGGCTGCGGTGCAGGGCCCGGCGTTGCTGCTACCGATTCAACAGGCTTACTTTGCCGACGCCATCCCGCAGCGTCATCACTACAACCAGTCGGTGCTGCTGCAACCGGCCCGTGCGCTGCAAGCGGCGCTGGTGGAGCAAGCATTGCAGGCGCTGGTGCTGCATCACGATGCGTTGCGGGTGATGTTCAACGAAAGCGCCGAAGGCTGGAGTGCCAGCCATCGCGACGCATCGATGCGCAATGATCTGTTATGGGTGCGCCCGGTGGCCGATGCTGGCGCGCTGGAAGTGCTGGCCAATCAAGCCCAGCGCAGCCTGAACCTGCAAACCGGACCCTTGCTGCGCGCCGTGTTGGCGACTCTGGACGATGGCACCCAGCGGCTGTTGCTGGTGATCCATCACCTGGCGGTGGACGGTGTGTCGTGGCGGATTCTGTTCGACGACCTGCAAACGGCCTACAACCAATTGCTCGCCGGGCAAGCCTTGCAATTGCCGGCCAAGACCAGCTCGGTCAAGGCGTTTGCCGAACAGTTGCAAGCGCATGCACGCAGCGCGCAATTGCAGCAGCAGTTGGCCTACTGGCAGGCGCAACTGCAAGGTGCGCCGGCTGACCTGCCGTGCCTCAACCCCGAGGCGAGCCCACAGAACGGCCAGGCCATCACTGTTCATACGCGCCTGGACAAACACCTGACGCGGCAACTGCTGCAGGAAGCGCCAGCCGCCTATCGCACTCAGGTCAACGACCTGTTGCTGACCGCCCTGGCGCGGGTGGTCTGCCGTTGGACCGGGCATGCAAGTACCTTGATCCAGCTTGAAGGCCATGGTCGCGAAGAGTTGTTTGCCAACATCGACCTGACGCGCACCGTGGGGTGGTTCACCAGTATGTTCCCGGTCCAGTTGTCGCCGGCGGCGGCACTCGGGGACTCGATCAAGTCGATCAAGCAAGGGTTGCGATCGATCCCGGACAAGGGGGTGGGTTTCGGCGCGCTGCGCTTCCTCGGTGACGAGGCCAGCCGGTCAGCCTTGCAAGCGCTGCCGGTGCCGCGCATTACCTTCAACTACCTGGGGCAGTTCGACGCCAGCTTCGATAAGGAACAGGGCGCGTTGTTCAGCCCGGCCAGCGAAAGCGCCGGTGAAGAGCAAAGCGCGATGGCGCCCCTGGGCAATTGGCTGAGCCTCAACGGGCGGGTATTTGATGGCGCACTGAGCCTGGGCTGGACGTTCAGCCACCAACAGTTCGAGCAGGCCACCATCCAGCAACTGGCCGACGATTATGCCGTGGAACTGGCTCTGTTGATCGGTCATTGCTGCGATCCTGCAAACCATGGCATGACGCCTTCCGACTTCCCGCTGGCCAGCTTTACCCAACCGCAGCTCGATAACCTGGGCCTCGCCGCCCGTTCGGTGGATGACATCTACCCGCTGGCGCCGATGCAGCAGGGCATGCTGTTCCACAGCTTGTACGAACACGGCAGCGGTCAGTACATCAATCAGATGTGCCTGGACATCGACGGTCTCGACCCACAGCGTTTCGAGGCTGCCTGGCAGGCGGCGGTCGACGCCCATGACATTTTGCGCAGCAGTTTCATCTGGGAAGGCAGCGAGCAACCGGTGCAGGTGGTGCATAAACAGGTGCGCGTACCCTTCACCGCGCTGGATTGGAGCACACGCACGGATGCCCCGCAGGCCCTCGTCGAGTTGGCGTCCAGCGAGCGCGACCAGGGTTTCGACCTCGCCCTCGCGCCGCTGCTGCGGCTGGTGCTGGTCAAGACCGCTGAACAGCGTTATCACCTGATTTATACCCATCACCACATTCTGATGGACGGCTGGAGCAACTCGCAGCTGCTGGGCGAGGTGTTGCAACGTTACGATGGCCAGGTGCTGCCGCGCCCGGCCGGCCGCTATCGTGACTACATCGCCTGGCTGCAAGGGCGTGATGCCAAGGCCAGTGAGACGTTCTGGCGTGCGCAACTGCACGCGCTCGACGCGCCGACGCGCCTCGCCGAAAACCGTTTCGCCGCGCCGCAGCCGGCTGTCGAGACCAGCCATGCCAGCCTGTATCACTCACTGTCCCAACAGCAGACCCAACGCCTGGGCGAATTCGCCCGCCAGCAAAAGGTCACCCTCAACACCGTGGTCCAGGCGGCCTGGTTGCTGCTCCTGCAACATTACACCGGGCATGACACGGTGGCCTTCGGCGCCACGGTGTCCGGACGCCCCGGCGAACTCAAAGGCGTCGAACAGCAGATAGGCCTGTTCATCAATACCTTGCCGGTGATTGCCAGCCCCCGGCCGGAACAATCGGTCACCAGCCTGCTGCAACAGCTTCAGGCCCGCAACGTTGCGTTGCGCGAGCATGAACACACGCCGCTGTTCGAGATTCAGCGCTGGGCCGGGCAGGGCGGTGAAGGCCTGTTCGACACGCTGCTGGTGTTCGAAAACTACCCGCTGGCCGAGGCCCTGCAAGCGCAGGCACCGTCAGGCCTGAGCTTCGGCACGGTGGGTAATCAGGAACAGACTAATTTCCCGTTGACCCTGGCCGTTAATCTCAATGAGACCCTGAGCCTGCACTTCACTTATGCCCATGCTGCGTTCCATACACATACAATCCAGCGCCTGGCTGAGCAGGTGGAGCACGTGCTCGCACAGATGGTGAGCCTGGCCGCCGACCGTAGCCTGGGCGATATCGACCTGGTTGGCGCGGCGACGCGCACCGTGCTGTTGCGCGACTGGAATGCCACGGCAGTGCCGGCCACCGACCCACGCCACGTTCATCAATGGTTCGAGTCCCAGGCTCGACGCACGCCTGATGCGCCGGCCCTGTTGGCCGATCAAGCGTCGCTGACCTATGCCCAGCTCAACCTGCGCGCCAATCGCCTGGCTCATGCGTTGATCGAGCGGGGTGTAGGCCCGGACGTGTTGGTGGGGCTGTGCATGCCGCGCAGCGTGCAGATGGTCGTCGGGCTACTGGCGATCCTCAAGGCCGGTGGTGCCTATGTACCGCTGGACCCCGCTTATCCACAGGATCGCTTGATGTACATGGTCGAGGACAGCGGCATTGCCTTGCTGTTGACCGAAACCAGCGTACAGCCGTACTTCGCTGACGTGGCCGTGGACTGCCTGCTGCTGGACGCACTGCCCGAGCGGTTCGATGGCTACGGCGAGCATGAGCCTTCGGTAACCGTCGACAGCCAGAACCTCGCCTATGTGATCTATACCTCCGGTTCCACCGGGAAACCCAAAGGCGTGACGATTCGCCATGGCGCCCTGAGCAACCATATGGAATGGATGCAGGGTTGCCTGAAGCTGGATCACAGTGACCGTGTCCTGCAGAAGACCGCCATCAGTTTCGACGCCTCGGTGTGGGAGTTCTGGTTGCCACTGATGAGCGGCGCGCAACTGGTATTGGCCGCGCCGCAATTGAACCTGGACTTGACCACCTTGTGGGTCGAGGTGGAGCGTTGGGGGATCAGTGTGCTGCAAGTGGCGCCATCGTTGCTGCAGGCGCTGTTGCCGCTGGCGACCCGTGAACACCTGGCCTCCTTGCGCCTGCTGCTGTGCGGCGGTGAAGCGCTGAGTGCGCACCTTTCCCGCCAGGTCCTGGGCCTCTTCGATGGCGAGCTGCGCAATCTTTATGGCCCCACGGAGGCCACGATTGATACCAGCAGCCATGCCGTGGCGGCCACTGTCGAAGACGACGGGCGAATCATCGCCATCGGTCGTCCGATCAACAACGTATCCACCTATGTGCTGGACGGCGCCTTGCAGCCTTGCGCCGTGGGGGCGATTGGCGAGTTGTACATCGGTGGTGAATCCCTGGCCCGTGGTTATCACCAGCGTCCAGGGCTGACCGCCGAGCGCTTCGTTCCCGATCCGTTTGGCGAGTCGGCCGCCGCACGCCTGTATCGCACCGGCGACCTGGTGCGCCACGCCGAAAATGGCGTAATCGAATACATCGGCCGGATTGACCATCAGGTGAAAATCCGTGGCCTGCGCATTGAGCTGGGTGAAATCGAAGCCCGCCTCCACGCTCAACCTGAAGTACGAGACGCGGTAGTGCTGGCTCGGGAAACGGCGACCGGCACGAGCCTGGTGGGTTGGCTTGTCAGCCAGGACAGCAGCCTGGATAGGGCGGCCGAGGCGCGCTTGGGTGAACAGCTCAAGGCGCGGCTGGCACAACAGATGCCGGACTTCATGGTGCCCACCCATCTGGTCTTCCTCGATCAACTGCCGCTTACACCCAACGGCAAACTCGACCGCAAGGCACTGCCCGCACCGGATACCCGCGCGCTGCATTCGGCTTACCTGGCGCCGCAAAGCGATCTGGAATGCAAGGTCGCGGCCATCTGGCAAGGCGTGCTCAACGTTGAGCAGGTCGGTCTGGCGGATGATTTCTTCGAGCTGGGCGGGCATTCGCTGCTGGTGGTGAATGTGGTGTCGCGCCTGCAGCTCGAACTGGGCATGAAGTTAACGCCCCAATTGATATTCCAATTTCCGGTCCTCGGTGCGTTTGTCGCGCAACTGGAGCAGACCGGCACGTCAATGAGCACGTCAAAATTGAGCAAGCTTGAAGCGCTGCTTGATGAATTCGAGGAGGTTTGATGGACACCGCTGTCGCACAACGTATTGCCAGGCGCTTCATAACGCTGCCGCTGGAAAAACGCCGTCTTTACCTGCAGAAAATGCTCGAAGAGGACGTTTCCCCGGCGAACCTGCCGATTCCGCCTGTCAGTGCCGAGTTCGACACGTTGTCATTGTCCTTTGCCCAGGAGCGTCAATGGTTTTTGTGGCAGCTGGACCCGGAAAGCGCGGCTTATCACATGCCTACGGCCCTGCGCTTGCGCGGTCCATTGGACATTGCGGCGCTGCAACAGAGTTTCAGTGCGCTGGTCGCGCGCCATGAGAGCCTGCGTACCACCTTCGTGGTGCACGGCGAGCAAGTGGTGCAGCAAGTGCAGGAGGCTGCACCGGTAAATCTGCAGGTGCAGCCTCTGGCCCAGGTGCCGGATGCGGCGCAACTGCGGCACTTGATCGAAGACGAGACGCGCCGGCTGTTCGACTTGCAGCAGGGGCCCTTGTTGCGTACGTGCCTGTTGCAACTGGGCGCGGATGACCATGTGCTGATTGTCACCTTGCACCACATCGTTTCCGATGGCTGGTCGATGCAGGTAATGGTCGAGGAGTTGGTCAAGGGTTACGCCGCGTTCAGTCGAGGGTTGAGCCTGGAACTGCCAGCGTTGCCGATTCAATACAGCGACTACGCCATCTGGCAGCGGCACTGGATGGAGGCCGGCGAGCGGGAGCGGCAGTTGCAATACTGGACCGCGCAACTGGGCGGCGAGCAGCCGGTGCTTGAGCTCCCGACTGACGTTGCGCGCCCGGCCGTGATGAGCTATCGCGGTGCCCGGCTGGAGTTGGATATCGACACCGCGCTGGCCTGCGGCCTCAAGCAGATGGCCCAGCGCGAAGGGGTCAGTCTGTTCATGATCCTGCTGGCCTCCTACCAGGCCTTGCTGCATCGCTACAGCGGGCAGAACGACATTCGGGTTGGCGTGCCGACCGCGAACCGTAACCGGGTGGAGACCGAGGGGTTGATCGGCTTTTTCGTCAACACCCAAGTGCTCAAGAGTGAGGTCGACAGCCAGGGCTCCTTCAGTGCCTTGCTGCAACAGGTCAAGCAGACTGCGCTGGATGCCCAGGCGCATCAGGACCTGCCGTTCGAGCAACTGGTGGAAGCCTTGCAGCCGCAACGCAACCTGAGCCACAGCCCGCTGTTTCAAGTGATGTTCAACCACCAGACCCAAGGCCCGGCGGGCGAGGGGCCGGCCGGTGAATTGAAGGTCGAGGGGCTGCGCTGGGATACCCATAGTGCACAGTTCGACTTGACCCTAGAAACCATGGAGCGCCCCGATGGGCTGTCTGCGGCGCTGATCTATGCCACGGATCTGTTCGGTGCAGACACGGTTGCGCGGATGGCCGGGCACTGGCAAAACCTGCTGCAGGCAATCATCGCGAACCCGGCACAAAGCATCGGTGAGCTGCCGTTGCTTGACGCTGAACAGCGCCAAGCGCAGCTCGACGATTGCGTCCGCACGTCGGTAGCCACACCGCAGGCGGGTTATGTTCATCGATTGTTCGAGGCACAGGTGGCCCGCTCGCCGGAGGCGCAGGCGCTGGTCATCAATGGCCAGCGCTTGAGCTACGGGCAACTCAATACCCGGGCCAATCAGTTGGCGGTGGAGCTGCAACGTCACGGGGTGGGCGCGGGTGTGCTGGTGGGCATTGCCGTCGAACGCAGCCCGCACATGCTGATCGGGTTGTTGGCAATCCTCAAGGCCGGCGGCGCCTATCTGCCTCTCGATCCCGCGTTCCCGCAGGATCGCCTCGCCTACATGATTGAGGACAGTGGCATCGACCTGTTGCTGACCCAACATTCACTGCTCAGCCAGATCCCGGTGCCTGACACGGTCACTACGCTGGTGCTGGATCAACCGGGCAATTGGCTTGACGGCCATGCCGGTGACGATCTGCCAACCCGGCTGGATCCGGAGCACCTGGCTTATGTCATCTACACGTCTGGCTCCACCGGCCAGCCGAAAGGGGTGATGGTGCGACATGGCGCCCTGACCAACTTTGTCGCAAGCATGGCCAGGGTGCCGGGCATGACCGCCCAGGATCGGGCGTTGTCACTGACCACGTTCTCGTTTGATATTTTCGGCCTGGAAATCTACGTACCCCTGATGGTCGGCGCGTGCATCGTGCTGACCGGCCAGGAGGTGGCGCAGGACCCGTACGCCGTGCTGGCCCTGATCGACGCCGAACAGGTCAACGTGGTGCAGGCGACTCCCTCGACCTGGCGCATGTTGCTCGACAATGAACAGGCCCACGTGCTCCAGGGGTGCACGTGCCTGTGCGGCGGCGAGGCGTTGCCCCAGGAACTGGCGGTGCGCATGCTTGGCCTTGGCGGTGAAGTCTGGAATCTCTATGGCCCGACGGAAACCACGGTCTGGTCGGCGTTGCACCGGCTGCGTCCGCAGGCTGCGCAACCTTGGCTGGGCGGGCCAATCGACAACACATCGCTGTACATCGTCGGTGCAGACCTGATGCCGGTGCCCTATGGTGTTGCCGGCGAATTGCTGATCGGCGGGGACGGCCTGGCGCGGGGTTACTTCCAGCGCCCGGGATTGACCGCGGAACGTTTTGTTCCCCATCCGTTTTCCAGCACCGGCGAGCGGCTTTACCGCACCGGCGACCTCGCACGTCAGCGCCCGGACGGTATCCTCGAATACCTGGGGCGGATCGACCATCAGGTGAAAATTCGCGGTTTCCGCATCGAGCTCGGGGAAATCGAAGCGCGCCTGCTGGAGCAGGACGCTGTACGTGAAGCCGCGGTACTGGCCCAGGATTCCCCGGGCGGCCAGGCGTTGGTGGCGTATGTGGTCCCCGCCGCCGAATGGCAGGGCCTGGATGCCGACGGCCAGGGTCGCCTGCGCGATAGCCTGAACGCCCGGCTCAAGGCCAACTTGCCCGACTACATGGTGCCGGCGCATATGGTGCTGTTGCCAAGGTTCCCGCTGACCCCCAATGGCAAGCTGGACCGCAGGCAACTGCCCAAGCCCGATGCCAGCCAATGGCAGAAAACCTACGTGGCTGCGCAGACGCCGGTGCAGCAAGCGGTGGCGGCGATCTGGGCCGAGGTGCTCAACGTGCCGCGGGTTGGCCTGAGTGACAACTTTTTCGAGCTGGGCGGCCATTCGCTGCTGGCGACCCAAATGGTTTCGCGGATTCGCCAGCAACTGCAAGTCCAGGTGCCTTTGCGCCTGCTGTTCGCCCATAACACCCTGCAAGCATTTGTCGAGGCGATGGCCCCGGCATCGTTGACTCCTGAACAGGCCATCCCGCGCGTTGCACGCGACCAGCCGCTTGCCCTGTCATATGCCCAGCAACGGCAATGGTTTTTGTGGCAATTGGAGCCCACCAGCAGCGCCTACCATATTCCCGCGGCCCTGCGTTTGCGCGGACACCTTGATCTGGCGTCCTTGCAACAGTGTTTTGACGCCCTGGTGGCGCGTCATGAGAGCTTGCGTACCCGGTTTGTGCTGGAGAACGAGCGTCCCGTACAACGGGTCGACGCGCCGGCACCGGTGGCGATTGCGCTTGAGTCGGCGGCTGCCGGGCTGGATGACCCTGGCCTGCGCGGCTTGATTGAAACTGAAACCCGCCAACTCTTTGATCTGCAGCGTGGGCCGTTGCTGCGGGTCAAGCTGTTGCAACTGGGCGCTGAAGATCACGTGCTGATCCTGACCCAGCACCACATCGTGTCGGATGCCTGGTCGATGCGGGTCATGATCGATGAGCTGATGCAGTTATACCGCGGCTTCAGTCAAGGCCAACCGGCGGCGTTGGCGGCACTGCCGATCCAGTATGCCGATTACGCACAGTGGCAGCGTCAGTGGCTGGCGGCGGGTGAGCAGCAACGTCAGCTCAGCTACTGGACAGAACAGTTGGGCGGCGAGCAACCGGTCCTTGAACTGCCAACCGACCATCCACGTCCGGTTCAGCAAAGCTATCGTGGGGCCCGGCTGCCGATCACCCTCGAGCCGTCCCTGGCCGAGAGTCTCAAGCGCCTGGCGCAGCAGCAAAACACCACACTGTTCATGCTGCTGCTGGCCGGCTTCCAGACCTTGTTGCACCGCTACAGCGGGCAGCAGGATATTCGTGTCGGGGTACCGATTGCCAACCGCAATCGCCTGGAAACCGAAGGGATGCTGGGTTTCTTCGTCAACACCCAGGTACTCCGGGCCGACATTGAGGGGCACCTGCGCTTTGACCAATTGCTTCATCAGGTCAAGCAGCGGGTACTGGGAGCACAGGCCCATCAGGACCTGCCGTTCGAGCAACTGGTGGAGCTGCTTGCACCTGCACGCAACCTGAGCCATACGCCGTTGTTCCAGGCCATGTTCAACCATGCCAGTGATGCTCGTCGCGAGGCGATTGAACTGCCGGGGTTGAGCCTGGAGCAATTGACCTGGGATTCGGGCAGCGTGCAGTTCGACCTCTCCCTGGATACGTTCGAGTACAGCGAAGGCATCAGTGCCGCACTGTCCTATGCCTCTGACTTGTTTGAGCCAGCCACCGTCGCACGCCTGGGCGAACACTGGCTGAACCTGCTGCGCGCGATTGTGGCCAACCCCACCCAGCGCATCGCCGAATTACCGATGCTCGATGCGGTGCAGCGCCGGATGATGGTTGAGGACTGGAACCGCACGTTCGCCCACTACCCGAACCACCAGCCGGTGCACCACTTGATCGAAGCCCAGGTGGAGCGGGCCCCGCATGCCGTGGCGTTGGTGTTCGAGGGGCAGTCGTTGACCTATGCCCAGCTCAACGCGCGGGCCAACCGATTGGCTCATGCCTTGATCGCGCGTGGCGTAGGCCCCGATGTGCTGGTGGGCATTGCACTGCACCGCAGCCTGGAAATGGTGGTGGGCCTGTTGGCGATCCTGAAGGCCGGCGGCGCCTATGTACCGCTGGACCCGGAATACCCGCCGGAACGCCTGTCCTACATGATCGACGACAGCGGCATCGAATGGTTGCTGACCCAGCAAGCGCTGGTCGCAACCTTGCCGCTGCCGGAACGGGTGCGCACGCTGATACTCGATGGTGACGATGCCTGGCTGGCCGGTGAGGCGCAAGGCAACCCCGAGTCGCGGGCCGTCGCGCAAAACCTCGCCTATGTGATTTACACCTCCGGATCCACCGGCAAACCCAAAGGGGCTGGCAACAGCCACGGCGCCCTGACCAACCGGTTGTGCTGGATGCAACAGGCCTACGGGTTGCACGCCGACGACCGCGTGCTGCAAAAAACGCCGTTCAGCTTCGATGTGTCCGTCTGGGAGTTTTTCTGGCCGCTTATGACCGGCGTCCGCTTGGTCGTGGCGTCGCCAGGGGATCATCGCGATCCACAGAAGCTGGTCCAATTGATCGAGCGCGAAGGCATTACTACCCTGCATTTCGTGCCGTCGATGCTGCAAGCGTTCGTGCTGGATGCCAATGTCAGCCGCTGCACCAGCCTCACCCGTATCGTTTGCAGTGGCGAAGCGTTGCCGATCGATGCGCAGCAGCAGGTCTTCGCCAAGCTGCCGGGCGCGGGGCTGTTCAATCTCTACGGCCCTACCGAAGCCGCAATTGATGTCACCCACTGGACCTGTCGTGACGAGGGCCGTGACGCCGTGCCCATCGGCGAGCCGATTGCGAACTTGATGACCTACATTCTCGACGCCGAGCTCAACCCGGTGCCCTGCGGCGTCAACGGCGAACTGTACCTCAGCGGCCAGGGACTGGCGCGTGGGTACCACCGTCGCCCTGAGCTGACGGCCGAACGATTCGTGGCAAGCCCGTTTGTCGCGGGTGAACGGCTGTACCGCACGGGCGACTTGGCCCGTTACCGCGTTGACGGGGTGATTGATTACATTGGCCGTATTGACCATCAGGTGAAAATCCGCGGCTTTCGTATCGAGCTGGGTGAAATCGAGGCCCGTCTGCTGGAGCACGGGGCCGTGCGCGAAGCCGTGGTGGTGGCGCAGGACAGCCGCAACGGCAAAGCCCTGAGTGGCTACGTCGTTACCCAGCCTGGCGCCGCCAGCGACTGGCCGGCACTGCGCGAGGCGCTGACTGCGCATCTGCGCCAGACCCTGCCGGAACACATGGTGCCGACGCACCTGACGCCGCTGGAGAAAATGCCCCTGAGCCCCAACGGCAAACTCGACCGCAAGGCTCTCCCGGTGCCAGACATGGCTGAGGTACAGCAGGACTTCGTGGCTCCCGCCAATGCAGTCGAAAGTGCCCTGGTCGAGATCTGGCAAGCCGTGCTCGGCGTGGCCCGGGTGGGCACTGCCGATAACTTCTTCGCCTTGGGCGGTGACTCGATCAATTCGATTCAAGTGGTCAGCCGTGCACGTCAGCAGGGAATCGGCCTGGCCCCCAAGGACCTGTTCCTGCACCAGAACATCCAGGCGCTGGCCCGGGCTGCGAGCGCCGATCAAGCCGCAACGATCGATCAGGGGCCGGTCAGCGGTGACAGCCATCTGGTTCCGATGCAGCACTGGTTCTTCGCCAATGACATGGCGCACCGTGACCACTGGAACCAGTCGCTGATGCTGACCCCGCGCGAGCCATTGGACGGCGCATGTCTGCAGCAGGCCCTTGAGCACGTGGTGGCCCATCATGACGCCTTGCGCTTGCGCTTCGTGCAATCGGGCGATGGTACCTGGCAGGCCAGCCATGAGGCCGTCGGCGCACAACCGGTAGGCCTCTGGCAGCGCCAGGCAGAGAACGCCGATGAGATCATCGCCATTGCCAACCAGGCGCAACGCAGCCTCGACCTGCAACACGGCCCGCTGCTGCGTTGCAGCCTGATCGCAGTGCAGGACGGCAGTTCGCGCCTGCATCTGGCGATTCACCATCTGGTGATGGACGGTGTGTCGTGGCGCGTGCTGCTGGAAGACTTGCAAACGGCCTACCGGCAGCTGGCGGTAAACCAGCCTGTGGTGTTGCCACCCAAGTCCACCGCGTTCAAGGCGTGGGCCGAGCAGTTGCAGGGCTACGCCCACAGCGAAGGGCTGGCTCGGGAGTTGAGTTACTGGACCGGGCAACAGGCCCATGCGTTGCCGGAACTGCCACGGGCGCGGCCTGAGGGCAGCCAGGCTTCGGTGCATGGCCATTCGGTCAACACGCGTCTGGATACAGAACAGACTCGGCGCCTGCTCAAGCAGGCACCGTCGGCCTATCGCACCCAGGTCAACGACCTTTTGCTCAGTGCCCTGGCGCAGGTGATTTGCCAGTGGACTGCGCAACCTGCGTGCCTGGTGCAACTGGAAGGCCATGGCCGTGAGGAACTGTTCGGCGACGTCGACCTGAGCCGCACGTTGGGCTGGTTCACCAGCCTGTTCCCGGTGGTATTGACCCCATCGGTGCACGCGGCAGACACCATCAAGGGCATCAAGGAACAGCTGCGCGCGGTGCCGAACAAGGGCCTGGGTTATGGCGTGCTGCGTTACCTCGGTGCAGAGGATGTCCGCTCGCGTCTGGCGAAACTCGCGCAGGCCCGGATTACCTTCAACTACCTCGGCCAGTTCGACCAGAGCTTTGATGAGCAGGCGTTATTCGCGCCGAGCGAGGAGGGCAGCGGGGCTGGGCACGCTGATGACGTGGCGCTGGGCAACTGGCTGACCATCGATGGCCGGGTGTACAACGGCCAGTTGTCCCTGGACTGGACCTTCAGCCGCGACGTTTTTGATGAGGCCACCGTCCAGCAATTGGCCGATGCCTACGGCGTCGCGTTGCAGGCACTGATCGAGCATTGCTGCGGCGAAGAGCATCAGGGCCTGACGCCGTCTGACTTCCCGCTGGCCCGTTTGACCCAGGCGCACCTTGACGGCTTGCCGGTGCCCGTGGCGCAGGTGCAAGACGTCTATGCGTTGTCACCGATGCAAGAAGGCATGCTGTTCCACACCCTGGCCGACGACAGCAGCGGCTTGTACATCAACCAGATCAGCCTGCCGGTACACGGGCTGGATACCGAGCGCTTCGCCGCAGCCTGGCAATCGGTGATTGAGCGTGAGGACATTCTGCGGACCAGCTTTCACTGGCAGGATGGCTTGAGCGCCCCGGTGCAAATTGTCCACCGCCAGGCCGAATTGCCGCTGCTGATCGAAGATTGGCGCGGCCAGGACATCAGCGAACAGGCGATCGGCGAGCGCGCAACGGCTGATTACCTGCAAGGGTTCGATCTGGCCCGTGCGCCGTTGCAGCGTGTGCTGTTGCTGCGGCTTGAGGACGACCGTTACCAGATGATCTGGACCTGCCATCACATCCTGATGGACGGCTGGAGCAGTTCGCGACTGTTTGGCGAGGTAATGCAGTTTTATGCCCAGGGCCACGTGCCGACACGCAACGGTCGTTACCGCGAGTTCATCGAATGGCTGCAACGCCAGGATCAACGGGCGCTGGAGGGCTTCTGGAGAAGCCGTCTTGCGACGCTGGAGCAGGCCACCTCGCTGAACCAGGCGATGTTCCCGCGGCATGTCGAGGATTTGCCCGGGCACCAGGCGCTTTACTCACGTTGGGATGCGGTGCAAACCGCACGCCTGCAACAGGCTTGCCGCGCCTTGCAAATCACCCCCAACACGCTGATCCAGGGCGCGTGGCTGTTGTTGCTGCAACGCTTTACCGGGCAGAACACTGTGGTGTTCGGTGCCACCGTGGCTGGCCGTCCTGCGGGGTTGGCCAATGCCGACAACATCCTGGGGCTGTTCATCAATACGCTACCGGTGATCCAGACCCTGGAACCCGCGCAGCCGCTGGATCAGTGGCTGCAAGCGTTGCAGGCCTGCAACATGGACATCCGTGAGCACGCACACGCGCCGCTGGCGGATATCCAGCGCTGGTCGGGGCTGGGTGGGCAAGGGCTGTTCGACAGCATCATCGTGTTTGAAAACTACCCGATCGATGAGCGCCTGGGTGAGCAACAGGACACCGGCCTGAGTTTCGGCGAGTCGCGTAACCATGACGTGACCAACTTTGCGATGGACCTGGCGGTCAATCTCGGCGAACAGTTGTCGATCGAATATCTGTTCCTGCGCAATGCCTTCAGTGTCGAGGCGGTAGAGCAGATTCGCCGCTGCATGGAAGACACCCTCGAGGCCATGATCGTTACGCCGACGGCGCGCCTGGGCAACCTTCAGCGCCTTGGGGCCGAGCAGTGGCGAGCCTTTGAGCAGTGGAGTGCGGCGCCGAATGCCAGCTATCAGGCGCAGCTCTTGCCGGAACTGATCGCACGCCATGCCGATTCGCGTGGCGAGGCGACGGCACTGGTGTGTGGGGGCGATTCGCTGAGCTACGGTGAGCTGGAACGTCGAGCCAATGGCCTGGCCCATCGCTTGATCGAGCTGGGGGCTGGGCCGGAAGTGGTGGTCGGGGTGGCCCTGGAGCGCTCCGTCGAGATGATCGTGGCGTTACTGGCGGTGATGAAAAGCGGCGCGGCTTATGTGCCGTTGGACATCGACTATCCGCCCGAACGCCTGGCGTTCATGATGCAAGACTCGGCGATGGCGCTGTTGCTGACCCATAGCCAGGTGCAGGCGCGCCTCCCGGCGGTGGAAGGCCTGGCGCAACTGGCCATCGATACGTTTGACCGCGCCGGCTACAGCGACACGCCGCCCGCCAGCAGTTTGCTGGGCGCCAATCTGGCCTACTTGATTTATACCTCGGGCTCCACCGGTCGGCCGAAAGGCGTGGCAGTGGCGCATGGGCCGATGAGCATGCATTGCCAGGCCATTGCCGGGCTGTATGACATGGATGAGCGCACCCGCGAGCTGCATTTCATGTCGTTTGCCTTCGACGGCGCTCATGAGCGCTGGCTCAGTACGCTATTGAGCGGGGGCACGCTGGTGATCCGCGATGCCAGCCTGTGGACACCGGAGCAGACCTTCGACGCCTTGCATCAACACGGCATCACGATTGCCTGTTTCCCGCCGGCCTACCTCAAGCAGTTGGCCGAGTACGCGGCCCATAGCCAACAGGAACCACCCGCGGTACGGGTGTATTGCTTCGGTGGCGATGCGGTGCCGGACCAGACCTTCGAACAAGTGAAAGCGGCACTGCGTCCACAGTTCTTTACCAACGGCTATGGCCCCACCGAAACCGTGGTCACGCCGATGCTCTGGAAGGTCCCGGTCGACACCCGGTGCGAGGCCGCCTATGCGCCGATCGGGCGTGCTGTCGGCGAGCGCGCGCTGTACGTGCTGGACGAAGACCTCAACCCGCTGCCGCCGGGGATTGCCGGTGAGCTCTACATCGGTGGCCAGGGCATTGCCCGCGGCTATTACCGTCGTCCGGACCTGAGTGCCGAGCGCTTTGTGCCGGACCCGTTCGGGTCGCCGGGCGATCGTCTCTACCGCAGCGGCGACCTGGTACGCCAGCGTGTTGATGGTGTGCTTGATTACGTCGGGCGTATTGACCACCAGATCAAGGTCCGGGGCTTTCGCATTGAACTGGGGGAAATCGAGGCGAGCCTGCGGCAACTGGACGATGTCAGTGACGCGTTGGTGATCGCCCGTGACAGTGCGTCGGGCAAGCAACTGATCGGTTATGTGGTGACGCCCGATGGCATGGCCATCGGTGATCGCCTCAAGGCGGACTTGCGCGCGCAATTGCCGGATTACATGGTGCCCACCCAGGTCATCTGCATGGCGGCGCTGCCTGTCACGCCCAACGGCAAGCTGGATCGCCAGGCCTTGCCGGAGCCTGAATTCAAGGGCGGCGAGTATGTTCCCGGCCGTACTCGTGACGAGCAACTGCTGGCACAGGTCTGGGCTGATGTGTTGCAAGTGGAGCGCGTGGGCATCACCGACAACTTCTTCGAGTTGGGCGGTGACTCGATCCTCAGCCTGCAAGTCGTCTCGCGGGTACGCAACCACCCTGAACTGAAGATGGACCTCAAGCTGCGGGACCTGATGCGCGGGCAGACCATCGAGGCGATTTTCGAGCAGCGTTCAAGCACCGTCGCCACGCTGATCGAGGATGTTTCGCAGGTGGCCGCCGAGGGCCAGTTCAACCTGATTCCGATCCAGCAGTGGCTGTTCGACCAGCGTATGAGCGAGCCGCACCATTACAACCAGGCATTGATGCTGCGTGCACGCCAGGCGCTGAATCTGCCGGCGCTGGAGCTGGCATTGCGCTGCATGTTGAAGCAGCACGACGCCCTGCGCCTGCGCTTTCGTGAGGTGGGCGCACGCTATTACCAGCATTACCAGCCGCTGGAGGACATGCAGGCGCAATGGGCCACTGAGCCCTTGTTATGGCAACACACCGTGGCCGATGAAGCGGAGCTTGAGCTGTACGCCGAACAGGTACAGCGCAGCCTGGACCTGCAAGACGGGCCGGTGTGGCGTACCGCTCATGTGACGTTGGGCGATGGCCAGGTGCGGGTATTGATGGTGATCCATCATTTGGTGATCGACACCGTTTCCTGGCGTTTGCTGCTGCAGGATTTGCAGGTCGCTTATGAGGCTTACCGCAATGGCCAGGCGCCGGCCCTGCCGATTCGTACCAGCAGCTACCGGGCCTGGGCCGAGGGGCTGCAAGCGTACGCGGCGAATTATCCGGCGCAGGAGCAAGCCTGGTGGCTTGAGCAGATCGACCAGCCGGGCAGTGAGCTACCGTGCGATAACCCGCGTGGCAAGAACCAGGTGCAGTACCAGTCGGTCGCGCTGATGGGCCTGTCGCAGGAACATACCCAGCAGTTGCTCAAGCAAGTGCCTGCGGTCTACCAGACGCAGATCAACGATGTGTTGCTCGCCGCGCTGAGCCGGGTGTTGTGCCGCTGGAGCGGGCAGCCTTCGGTATTGATCCAGCTCGAAGGCCATGGCCGCGAAGACCTGGTCAAGGACATCGACCTGAGCCGCAGCCTGGGCTGGTTCACCAGCATGTTCCCGGTGCGCCTGGCACCCGGTGCCGGGGCTGACATCGGGAGCTCGGTGCGTGCGGTGCAGCGGCAATTGGCGGCCGTACCGAACAAGGGCCTGGGCTACGGCATCCTGCGTCACATGAGCGGTGTGTCGATGGCCGATACCTTGCGCCTGGCACCCCAGGCGCGTGTCACCTTCAACTACCTGGGGCAGTTCGACCAGAGCTTCGATGACAAGGCGATGCTGGTGCCGGCTCAGGAGAGCTATGGCAGTTGCTACAGCCCGCAGGCGGCCCTGGGCAATTGGCTGGAAGTGGTGGGGCAGGTGTATGACGGACGCCTGGCGATGCGCTGTATTTTCAGCACGCGCCGCTACCGTGCCGAAACCGTCGAACAGTTGATGCGAGAGTACCAGGCCGAACTGGAGGCGCTGATCGAGCATTGCGTGGCACAAGCGGCTTAAGGATTGAGGCCGATCCATCGTTATACAAAGAGGGGCCCTTGTGGCTCCTCTTTCGTCTGTGGCTTTTTCATAAGGAAACCTGCGATGTCCTTGCATCCGGAACTCAATGCCTTCCTCGACCTGGCGCAAGAAAGCCAGGCGGACGGTCCTGGGCCGTTTCACCTGTCAACGCCCGCCCAGGCTCGTGAGGCGTTCGAGCGCACCACCGCGCAACTGCGCTGGCAGGCGCCTGCGCGGGTGCGCTGCAGCCCCATCGAATTCACGGCACGCGATGGTGCGACGCTGGCGTTGCGTGTGTACCGTCCAGCTGACGTTTCGGCGCAGAGCCTGCCGGTGCTGGTGTACTTCCATGGCGGTGGCTACGTGGTCGGCAGCCTGGAATCCCATGACGGGGTGTGCCGCGAGTTCTGCGCCAGAACTCCGTGTGCGGTGGTTTCAGTGGGTTATCGACTGGCGCCGGAGCACAGGTTCCCGACGCCGCTGAACGATGGCGCCGATGCCCTGGCCTGGCTGGCCGATAACGCTGCAGCCGAAGGCCTGGACCTCACCCGCGTGGCTTTCGGTGGCGACAGTGTGGGGGCCACGCTGGCGACGGTGCTGGCGTTGCAGTCGGTGCTCGAGCCCGCGACGCTGGCAATTAAACCCTGCTGGCAACTGCTGTGCTATCCGGTGACGGACGCTTCTACCAATAGCCCGTCGACCGAGCTGTTCGGCGAGGGCTATCTGCTGGAGACCGAGACACTGGAATGGTTCTACCGGCATTACGCCCGGGAGGCGGCGGATCGTCTTGACTGGCGCTTCTCGCCATTGCTGGCGCCGGGGTACCCGGGCATGCCACCGGCGCTGATTGCGTTGGCCGGTCATGACCCGCTGCTGGATGAAGGGCGTGCCTATGCCCGACGGTTGCAGGAACAGGGGGTGGCGGTGGAAGTGATCGAGTACGCCGGGTTGATTCACGATTTCCTGCGCCTGCAGAGCGTGGTGCCGGATATCGACGAGGTGTACGGTCAATTGACCCAGGCATTGCGAGCCGCGCTGGCAGCTTGAGAACAGGCATAAAAAAACCGGGCCAGGCCCGGTTTTTTTGTGGGTGTTGCCTAGAAGTTGTACGTCACGTCAACCGAGGCGACGCGTTCCTGGCCGTAGTAGCAGCCGAACGAGTAGTTGCAGTGGGACACGTACTCGCGGTTGAACACGTTCTGCACGTTCAGGCTGGTTTCCACGCCACGCAGGCTTGGCGATACCTTGCTCAGGTCGTAGCTGACGGTGGTGTCATAGACCACAAAGCCCGGGACCTCGAACGAGTTGGCAGCATCACCGGGTTTGGGGCCGGTGTAGCGGGCGCCGGCACCGAAGGTCAGGCCATTGAGCACCGCCTGGGTGAAGTGGTAGTCAACCCACAGCGATGCCGAAACCGGTGCCTGTTGCTCGGTGCGGTTACCGGTGTTGCCGTAGTTGTTCTTGATGTAGAACGCGTCGAGGTAGGACGCAGCAGCCAGTACGTCGACGTTGGCAATCGACGATTTGACTTCCAGTTCAACACCGCGGGAGCGAACCTGGCCTTGCTGGACCGAGTACTGGGTGTACTCGTTATCCTGGCTCAACACGTTTTTCTGCTTGATCTGGTACACGGAAGCCGTGATCAGCGTCTTCTCGAACGGCTGGTACTTCACACCCACTTCGTACTGTTCGCCTTCGGTCGGCGCGAAGGCCTTGCCGCCACGTTCGGGCGCGGTAGTGCCAACGGTCGGCAGGAAGGATTCGGAGTAGCTGACGTACGGCGCCAGCCCGAAGTCGGTGACATAGGTCAGGCCGACACGGCCGGTGAACTTGTTGTCACGCTGTTCGGTGATGGAGTTTGCAATCAGGTCCTTGTTTTCAACTTCGGCCCAGTCCTGACGGCCACCAATGGTCAGGATCCACTTGTCCAGTTTGATCTGGTCCTGCAGGTAGACGCCGGTCTGGCGCACGGTGTTGTCCCACTTGGTGGTTTTTTCCGGGGTCACGCTGCTGGTGTCGTAGTTGTTGTTTTCGCCGTAGAGGTTGATCGGCAGTACGTTGTAGGCGTTGTAGCCGGTGTATTTGCGGTTGAAGTTGCGATAGTCCAGGCCGACCAGGGTGGTGTGCTCTAGCGCGCCGGTGTTGAATTTGTATTCCAGGTTGTTATCGATGGTGTAGGCGGTGTTGTGCTGGCGCCAGTCGAGTTTGACACGGTTGGCCCGGGTCTGGTCGACCGCGCCGGTGACTGCATCGGTGACGAAGCTGCGCAGGTAGAAGCCTTTGTAGTCGTCGCGTACGTCGGTGTAGCGGGCGGTGGAGCGACCTTTCAGGTTTTCGCTGAAGCTGTGGGTCAAGTCGTAGCCCAGGATGAACTGGTCACGTTTGTAGTCGTTGTATTTCGAGTCGCCGGAGAAGAAGTTGCGGTCGATGCGTTTGCCGTTGGGGCCGCGCTCGAGAGAGCCGATCATTGGCAACGCCTGATAGTCTTCCAGGCCTCGGTCCCGCTGGATCTGCGCCAGTACGGTCAGGGATGTGTCGTCGTTCGGGGCCCAGGTCAGGCTGGGTGCCAGCAGCATGCGTTCGCTGTGGGTATGATCGACCTGCTGGTTGCCTTTCTTCGCGACGCCGACGATGCGATAGCTGAACTCTTTCTGATCGTCGAGCGGACCGCTGGTGTCGAATGCGCCGTTGACCCGGTTGTAGCTGCCGGCACCGATCTTGACCTCGCTGCGTTGTTCGGTGGTCGGTCGCTTGGAGACCATGTTGATCAGGCCGCCTGGCTGGTTCTGGCCAAAGAGCACCGACGATGGGCCCTTGAGCACTTCGATGCGCTCCAGGGTATACGGGTCGATTTGCGGGGCGCCGCCGAGGCTGCCGGCATAGGGCAAGTAAGCGCCGTCCAGGTACAGCTGGGTAGGGGCGAAGCCACGGCTGGTGATTTCGTCGGCGATCGCATTGCGGTCGGTGAAGCCGCCGGTGTTCAGGCCTGGCGTGTAGCGCAAGGCCTGGGTCAGGTTGAGTGCGCCCTGGGTTTCGATCTGTTTAGCGGTGACCACGTTGACGGTTTGCGGAATTTCCAGGAGGGGCGTATCGGTCTTGGTGCCGGTGGCGCTGCGGGTGGCAACGTAGCCGTCCACGGGGCCGTAGGCCGATTCAACAGCCTGGCCACTGATGGTGGTGGCACCCAGCTCCAGTGAATCACCCGTTGCCCGGGCACGTACGGTGACGGTGTTGGCTTGAACGGTGAACACAGCGCCGGTCCCCACCAGCATCTGCGACAACGCCTGTTCAGGCGACAACCGGCCGCTCACCGGCTGGCTGTGCTGGCCCTTTACATCATCGGCGCTGTACAGCACTTGCATGTTCGACTGGGTGCCCAGCGCCTGCAGGGCGCTTGCCAGTGATTGTGCCGGGATATTGAAGTTGATCTCCTGGGCCTGAACCTGCGCACTGAACGGCAACGCCAGCGCCATGCTGAACGCGGTGGCGCTGAAGCCCGGCTGCAGCATACGGCGCATGAACAAGGCTTTGGTAAAACGTGGAATCCCCGCAATTGCTGACATTGTGCTCACTCTTACTGGTTTTAATGGTTGCGTAGTTGTTAGCGATTCTTAATTAGACGCATGAGGCCGGAAAAACCAGAATGAGAATCTAACTTATTCATGCCGGTTGCAGTTCGGTGGCTACTTTCCCGGCTTCCATGCGGACCAGTTGGTCGGCAATGTCGAAGTAACGATCGTCGTGGGAAATCACGATGATGGTTTTGCCCAGGCGCTTGAGATCCGGCAGCAGCTCGGTGTAGAAAATCCGCCGGAAGGTCGGGTCCTGGTCTGCGGCCCATTCGTCAAACACCAGCACCGGGCGTTCCTCCAGCCATGCATTGACCAGCGCCAGGCGCTTGCGCTGGCCGGTGGACAGGTCGGTGGTGGTGAACGAACCGTCACGCACGCTGACCTTGTGGCCGATTTCCAGGCGCTGCAGGTATTGGTTGGCATCTTCGGGAATATGGGTATCGCCCTGCACCACGTCGTCGAACAGGTAGTAGTCAGCGAAGATCGTGGTGAACAACTGGCGATAGTCGTCACGTGTCACTGCCGTCACGGGCTGCCCGTTGAGGCGGATTTCTCCCTGCTGCGGGGCGTACAGGCCTAGCAGCAGCTTGATCAGGGTGGTCTTGCCGCAACCGTTTTCGCCGACAATGAAGATAATGTCGCCTTGCTCGATCTTCAGGTTGACCGGGCCCAGGCGAAACGGTGCGCTCCCTTCGGTGGCGGGGAAACTGTAGGACACGTCCGTCAATTCCAGGCTGTGCACCGGCGTACTCTGGTTGCCTTGGTCGCTGAGCAGCAGGTGGGGTTCGGGCGAGGAAAACTGCTCCGACAGCGCGGCGATACGGCGGAATGCGATCTGCGCGCGGCTGACGATTGGCAGGGTGCCGATCAGATGCTCCAGCGGCCCTTTCATGTACAGCAGCACCAGCACAAAGCCGCTCATCACTGATTTGTCGGCACTCGGCCACAGTGATTGCAGGGCGAGTGCCAGCCCGATGACCACGAAAAACAGCATGGAGCCGAGGGTCTTGGCGACGACGAAAATATTCACCGAACGAATTTGTGTGTCGCAGATTTTGTCGGCGGTGCTTTCTATCCCCGACACAAACATGCGGTGCCTGCGCGGACGATGGATGCGCAGCTCCTTGGCGCCCTCGGCGATGGAATTGTAGTGTTTCTGCAGTTCGTCTTCGGCGTCGCGGGCCTCCATGAAGCCTTTGATTCCCCGGCCCCGGGCGATGTACTGGACGACCGTGCCGATGATGATCGCGACCACCATGATCAGGAACATCGGCCATGACAGCATCGCCAGGTAGCCCATGCAGCCAAGGGTGACGGTCAGCGAAATGGCCAGCGGGGCGAAGGCGAACGCGAAATCGCTGATGGTGTCGACGTCGTGGGTGAGCACCGGGATCAGGCGGTGGCTGCGGTAGCGCTCAATCTGTTCGATGGGCGCCGACAGGACTTTTTCCCCAAGCTCCTTGCGCAGCCGGGCGATGATCTTTTGCCCCACATAATTGGTGCCGATATCGGAAAAGATCGAACTGACCAGTGCCAGCAGGCAGAGGCCGGCAAAGGCGCCGACCACGGTGTTGGTCAGGCCGTTGTCGGCGTGCAGCACGGTATTGATGGTCGCCAGCAATACCGTGACGCTGAGGCCGCCGACCATGCCGAGCAGAATGGAGCCGACAACGATCAGCCGAAAGGGTTTGAGCAGGGTGAACAATTCATTGATCACCCCACGTGTTGGTTTGCTCATGGAGGTTCCCTGCTTGAAGATCGGCCGGGCCCGGCTTCGGTCGCGGGCTCGGCCTGGGTGGCATAGAGGGCGGTGGTGCGCCGCAATGCGTTGCATGACGGGTCACACACACCTGTAAAACGACTGGGGGGAGGGTTAATTTAGAGGGCTGGCTGCCTTACAGATCCCGCACGACGCGAAAGCCGATCCAGTCGCCGCGGTTGTCCGGTACCAACGCATTGCGGTTGCCGGAGCGGGAGAACACGGGGGCTTCACCCCAGTCGTTGCCGCGGATGCGTCTGAACTGGCATTTACCGGTCAGCCAGGCGCTGCCGTCGCTTGGGGCGCCGACGTAATCGTCGTTGTAGCAATCGGCTGTCCACTCGTAGACGTTGCCGTGCATGTCGTACATGCCGAACGCGTTGGGCGGGTAGCTGCCCACCGGGGACGAGTAGCTGTAGCCATCCGCCGGGCCGTAGGTGTTGGCATGCTGGGCAATGCTGTAGCCCTTGCCCTCGTCGAACGGGAAGGGGAACGGGCCGGTGGAGCCGGCGCGGGCGGCGTATTCACGTTGGGCTTCACTGACCATCTGGTAGTGATGGCCGGTTTTCTTCGATAGCCAGGCGACGTAGTTCTGCACATCCTCGAAGTCCATGCACACGGCAGGTTGGCGTGGCCCCTGGGGGTAGCGTGGCTTGCTGGCGACGCACTCGCGGCCGGGTCGTTCATCGCCATTGGCAATCTTGACCCCGGACTGGCGTACATAGCTGTCCCACTCGCCGGCGGTGACCTGGAAGCGGCTCATGGCGAAGGGCCTGGCAAAGGTGACCGGGTGCATCGGGCCTTCATCAGGCTCGCGGCCCACTTCGTCTTCCGGGGTGCCCATGGTGAACGTACCGGCGGGCAACACGACCATTTCCGGGCAGTCCTTGCAGTCCTTGAACACTTTACCGGGTGTCGGCGTGGCCGCCTGGGCCAACCCCGGTAGCAGGGCACTGCACAGTGTTGTCAGAATCACTGCGGCCAGCGGTTTCAGGTGCGGGTGATGGTTCATGGGAGCATCTCGCTGAAATGAAAAAGAGGCGTCACAACCGTTGGCTCAGCAACGTCATGAAGCGCTGGATCTCGGCCGATGTGTTGAGCAGGCCCGGGGAAGTGCGAATCACCGGGCCGGCGTCCCGATATACCGAGTCGATCACTACCCGGTTTTTCATCATGTGGGCGGCCACGTCGCGGCTGTCCTGGCCGTTGACCCGGAAGAAGGTGAAGCCTGCCGACAACTCGCTGCTGCGGGGTGTCACCAGCTCTATCTTCGAGTGCGCCAGCAGTTGGGTCTTCAGTTCGTCGTTGAGCTGATGAATGCGTGCCTGTACCTGCGGCTTGCCCAACTGCAAGTGCAGTTTGAAGGCTTCATCCGCAGCCCAGCGATGTTCAAAGGCGTGGTAGCCGCCGGGTGTCATGGTGGTGGCGAAGTTGGTGTCTTCGGAGAAGGTCGGCACCATCGGTGTCACGTCGGTGTTCTGTTCCGAGCGGGCGCAAATGATCCCGGTGCCCCGCGGGCCGAACATCCACTTGTGGGTGCCGGCAATGAAAAAGTCGCAATGCATGTCCGGGAAGTCGAGGTTCTCGACGCCAAAGCCATGCACACCATCGACCACGTAGAGGATGCGGTCCTTGTCGTCACGGTTGCGGTTGTGTTCATCCACCAGCTTGCCGATCGCGCCGATCGGCAGCTTGACGCCGCTGCCGGATTGCACCCAGGTCATGCCGAGCACCCGGGTATTGGGGCGGATATTGCGCTCGATAGAACCGAGCACTTCATCGACGGACACCGAATGGGCGCTCTCGAACAATTTGATCTTGCGTACCTGGGTGCCTTCCTTGCGTACCCGGAAATCGAGGCTGTAGGCGGTGGCGTAATGTTCGTGAACAGTGGTGAGGATTTCCTGGTCGGGGCGTACCTGGATCCCGCCGTAAATCATCGCCAGGCCTTCGGAGGTGCTGCCGGTCAGGGCTATCTGGCCGGGCCTGGCATTCAGGTAGCGGCCGGCCCATTCGCGCACCTGGCCTTCACGCTTCCATGTCTCTTGCAGGTCCCAATCCATGGCCAGGCCGGGGTTGCGGTCGATCTGCGCGCGGTAGCGCTCGATGGCCTCACGCACCGGCTTGGGGTGCGAGGCCACCAGGAAATTCGAAAAGTGCAGGTAGTCCGGGTCCTGGGTAAACAGTTGGCGAAAGCCTGCCCAAGGGTCGCCAGGTGGTGCCGCATTGCCTGCCAGTGCCTGGGGGATGATGGCAGTGCCCAGCGGCAGGCTCGCGGCGAGAAGCCCGGCCTGCTTGAGAAACGTACGGCGGTCGGTCATGAATTCACTTCATTCATTGAGGGTGGTTCAGCGGTTGGCCAATGGCTTGGCAGCTTTTTGTACCTGGTCCCAGACCCGCAGGAAGTTGCCTCCCCAGAGCTTGGCGATATCGGCTTCGGAGTAGCCGCGCTGGATCAGTTCCGCAGTCACGTTGCGCACTTCGCCGACGTTCTCCCAGCCCTTGAGGCCGCCGCCGTCGTTGAAGTCCGAGGCGATGCCGACGTGGTCGATGCCAACCTTGCGCACGGTGTAATCGATGGCATCGCCCAAGTCCTTGAGGGTGGCCTTGGGTTCTTCTTCGAGGATGGCGTACAGCGCACTGGCGTATTGGCCAAACTTTTGTTCTGGCCAGGCCGAGATGATCGGGTCGCCGGGCATCAGGGCTACGGCCAGGTTGGGCAGTGGCGGCAGGTCGAAGCGCGCGCGCAACGCGTTGAGTTTGTCCTGGGTGGGCTGGCTGAGGGGGCGCAGGTAAGCTGGGAAGCCCACCACCTGAACGACACCGCCGCTGTTCTTGATCAGTTGCAGTTCCTTGTCGCTGAGGTTGCGTGGTATGTCCACCGACGCCCGTGGCGCCGAGTGGGAGGCCACCATCGGTGTGCGGCTCAGTTGCGCAACTTGCTCCAGGGCCTTGGTGGACATCTGCGAGACATCAATGATTACCCCCAGGTCATTGAGGCGATGCACGGCTTGCTTGCCGATATCCGAGAGGCCGTCGAGGGCATCGGGTGAGTCATTGAAAAACGGCAGTGGGCGTGACGAGTCCGACCAGGCGTTGTTGCCGATGTAGCTGAAGCCGAACATGCGCATGCCGCGCGCGGTCCACAGGTTCAACTGATTAAGGTCATCACCCAGCGGGTAGGCGTTGAGCATGCTGATAAAGATCGCAAACTTGCCTTCGCCATGCAGACGCCGGAAATCATCCGGGGTGTAGGCAATGCCCACTTGGTTGGGGAAGTCGCGAACCATGCCGGAGATGATCTTGTAGCGAGTCTCCTGCTGGTGGCGGGCTTCTTCGACAAAACCCGCGGTGGGCTTGTGGGGCGCATTGGGGCCGTTCCACATTTCCGGCCAGCCGAAAATCGTCAGGGCTGCACCCGACAGGCGCCCCCGGCTGGCCTTGGCCAGGTCGAACTGGCCGCTGCCGTCCTTGTCGGCTTCGTTGCCGGCGGTACCAAAGTTGAGCGGCACGGTGATGTGACTGTCGAACGACAGCAGGCGGTCCTGCATCTCATTGGCCTGCTTGATTACCGCCAACGGGTACCCGGCATTGCCCCTGAACCAATGGTCCCAAGCCAGGAACCCGGCCCCGGCGCCAATGGCCAGGACCAGCGGCAGGCCGAAGTACAACGCCTTTTTCGAACGTGGTTTTGTCATTGCCATCTCAGTCAGTTGAGGCCTTTGCTATCTGGGATGAACGAGCGATGGCCGGGAAAATTTAAGCCTGGGAGGCGCGGTGCTAAATTTCCCCTGTCAGCGAACGTTCTAGCTTGGATAAAGCCTGCTTGATGGCTGACACAGGTAAAGCAATGACGATTTCTCGACGAGGGTTCATCGCCGGCCTGGCGCTGACTGGCGCTGCAGTGCCTGCGGCCTTTTATGCCCATCGCGAGCTGACGCGTGAAGAGTTTCCGATTACCCCGGGCGAAGCCACGGTGGATCTGGCAGACACCGCCGGCCAGCATTTGGCGGACAGCCTGCGTGGCGTTTGGCATGTGCAGTTGGCAGGCCGCGATGCCGGCCTGAAAGGCCTGCCCCTGGAGGGCCTGGAATTGCTCCTCGACGTTGCCCCGCGTGGGCGTGGCCTGCGGGGCTACCTCGACACTGGCGAACAACTGCGTGCCGACGGCGAGCCGCGCTATCGTGTGTTGGGTGACCTGACTCCCGGAGACGGGGCGCATCTGTACTGGCGCCTGATCGACCGCGATGCCGTGGACGGGGCTCCAGCCTACGAGTTCAAAATGACCCTTGATGAAGTCTGGGCCGAATTCGGTAACGCCGGCAGCGGCACCTTGAGCGGGCAGATCCTCAGCCTGGACCGCCCATTGGCCCTGCTCGAACGGGACAATCATTTTGTCGCCACCAAGCGGCTGTTTCCCGAGGCGCGTGAGCGCATCGGTCTCAACCCGGTTCTATTGGCCTGGTTGATTGCTCCCGAACATCGCCTGTTTCACCAGCTCTGGCACGCTTCCCGTGACCAGTGGCACAAACTCTCCGAAGACAGGCGTAATGCCTTGCGGGGGATCGGCTGGCAGCCTGGTCCGCGTGACCGGGAGCGCGATGCACGGGGGCCGCGCAAGGATCGCAACGGTTCGGGCATCGACTTCTTTTTCATGCATCGGCACATGCTGGGCGCCGCACGTTCGATGCAGGACTTGCCATCGTGGACGTACTTCCCTCAGCCACAGCCGGGGCTGGAGCGTGATCGCCAGGGGTTTGTGCGTTATTTCGACAATCATGACGGTTTCGCGTTGCCGCCTACCTGGATGGCGGCGAATGACAGTGCGTATACCCAGTGGGTCAGCGATATCAAGGCGGCCGAGACTTACCACAGTAACTTTGAGGTCTGGGAGTCGCAGTACCGCGACCCGCGCTACCTGGCGAAACTCACATTGGGGCAGTTCGGCTCGGAGGTGGAGCTGGGCCTGCACGACTGGCTGCATATGCGCTGGGCCTCGGTGCCGCGGGACCCGTCCAACGGCGCGCCGGTGCCTTTTGCACGGGACCCGGCTGACTTTGCCGCGCGTTGGTATGTGGCAGAGAATGACTTCCTTGGAGATCCGTTTTCTTCTCACGTGAATCCGGTGTTCTGGCGTTTTCATGGTTGGATCGATGACCGCATCGAGGATTGGTTTCGTGCCCACGAGCGTTTTCATCCGGGTGAAGTGAGCCGGCTGGAGGTCAACGGCGTGCCCTGGTTTGCGCCGGGGCGCTGGGTGGAGGTGGATGACCCGTGGCTGGGGCCGGACACCCATGGTTGCAGCACCACGCCGGGGTTGCAGATGGGCAAGTCGATGGAGATGGACCCGGAGACCATGAAGCTGGCGCTGCGGATTACCTTCGGGGCGGATGAGGACAGGCTGGCCGGGCTGTTTCGCAAGGTGCCGAAGCGTCCCTGGTACGCGCGCCATTTGAAGGTCAAGGAGCGGGTGCTCTAAAGCGCGCCGCTCAACGGCTGGGGCCGGGCAAGCCCGGCTTTCATTCAGTTGATTGTGCTTGCTGGCACCTGCCAGCCGCCCCCCAGTGCCTTATACAACGCAATGCTTGCGTTCAGCCGCGATCGGCGTAATTGCACATTCATGTCCTGCGCCGCATATAACGTGCGCTGCGTCTCCAGCACCGTCAGCAAGTCCTCCGCCCCGGCTTCATAGCGGCTCTGGGCAATCTCAAAGGCAGTCTGCGCCTCCCTCAGTTCCTCGCTCTGCCACTGACGCTGCGCATCCAGCCCGCGAATGCTGCTCAGGGCTTTTTCCACATCGGCAAAGCCATTGATGATCGCTCCCCGGTACGTCTGCAGCAGCTCATCCTGGCGCGCCCGGGCCTTGTCCCGCTCGGCGCTCAGGCGGCCATTGTTGAAGATCGGTGCGACCAGGCCGGAAGTGAGGTTGTAGAACGGGCTGCGCACTACGTCGGCGAGCTTGTTGGCGCCCGAGCCAAGGTCGGCACTGAGGGTGAGGGTGGGCAACATGGCTGCCCGGGCGACGGTGACGTCTGCCTGGGCTGCTGCCAGCCGGGCCTCGGCACTGGCGATGTCGGGACGGCGGCTGAGCAGTTGGCTGGGAACACCGGCGGCGATGCCCGGCCAGTTCAATTGGGCGAAGGGTTGCGGGGCCAGGTGCAGGTCCTGCACCGGTGTGCCCAGCAGTGCCGCGAGGCTGATCAAGGCCTCGTCGGCCTGTTGCTGTGCCAGCGGCAGTTGGCGTTGTTGTGCGGCCACGAGGCTTTTTTGCTGGGCCAGTTCCAGGGCGGTGGCGGAGCCAGCATCGTGGCGAGTCTGCACCAGCTTCAACACGTTTTGGGCGTTGTCCAGGTTGAGTTGGGCGATGCGCAGTTGCTCACGCAATGACAGCCACTGGGTATAGCTGGTCGCAACACCGCTGAGCAGGGTCAGTTCCACGGTGGCCTGGTCGAACTCGCTGGCGCGCACCTCTTCCACGGCGCTGTCCCGGGCGGCGCGCTTGCCACCCCAGAAATCAATTTCGTAAGTGGCGCTCAGGCGCGCATCGAAGTAATCCACGGCCTTGTTGCTGCTGGTAGCGTCCAGCTGGCTGTAGCCCTTGCCCCGCAGCAGCTTCTGGCGGTTTGCATTGAACGCGCCGGTCAGTTCAGGCAGCAACGGTGCGCCGGCTATCACTGCGCTGGCCTGGGCCTGGCGCACCCGGGCCATGGCGCTGGCCAGGTCGTAACTGTCGCTGCGGGCCTGTTCGATCAGTTGGTTGAGCTGGGGGCTGTCGAAACTTGTCCACCATTGCTGGTTGGCCCGCAGCGCCGTTGCGTCGCTTGCGCTGTGCCAGGCGGGCGGTGTTTGCATGCCTGCGCCCGGACGCGGTGCGGGGCTGCTGCAGGCGGCCAGCAGCAGGCTGGCGGCGAGGAGGGTCAGGGACACTTTCATAGGGCGATCATTCACTGGTAAGGGCCTTGACCGGGTCAAGTCGAGCGGCTTTGCGGGCCGGCATGAAACCGAAGATAACGCCGGTGACCAGGGCGCAGAAGAAGGCCCCCACGGCGGCCGGAATCGAGAACGCGACGGCCACGTTGCTGAGGATCAGCACGCCGCCCACCAGCAGGGCGAGGCCGATGCCGGTGACGCCGCCGACCACAGAGAGCATCACCGCTTCAGTGAGGAACTGGCGCAGGATGTCCCGCTGCCGCGCCCCGGTGGCCATGCGAATGCCGATTTCCCGGGTGCGTTCACGTACGGTCATCAGCATGATATTCATCACCCCGATACCTCCCACCAGCAGCGAAATCGCGGCAATCGAGCCGAGCATCAGTGACAAGGTATTCTGGGTGCGTGCCTCGGCCTGGATCATCGCGGCATTGTTGGTCAGTTCAAAGTCGTGCTTGCCGTTGTGCAGGCGCAGCAACAACTGATTGATAGCCTGTTCGGCGTCGTGCACGTTGCGCGCGTCGGCGGCGGCAATCACTACGTATTCGGGGTTATAGCTGCCGAACAAGCGCACGCTGGCGGCAGAGTAGGGGATGGCGATACGGTCGTCGCTGTCTTTGTCGCCGGAGCTGGCGCCTTTTTCGGCGAGCACACCGACCACCTGGAATGGAACGTTTTCGATCAGGATGTATTGCCCGATCGGGTCGGTCACATCCTTGAACAGCTTGTCGCGTACCCGTTTGCCGATCACTGCCACCGTGGCTCCGGCGCGCTCGTCGGCCTCGGTGAAGTAACTCCCCTCGACCACTGGCCAGTTGAAAATGGCCGGGAAATTGGTGTCATTGCCCCCGACATACGCCATATGGTCGACGTTGCCAAAGCGCACCCCGGCCTCTGCGCCGTTCACCGGCATGATGCGCTTGACCTGAGGCAGGGCCGCCAGGGCGGCCACGTCGTTGAGGGTGATCACGCCGGGTGGTGTGCGCGGGTTGGGCGCCGACCCGCTGACGTAGAGGATATTGGAGCCGAAAGCGCCCATCTGCGCCATCACCTGGCGCTTGCTGCCTTCGCCCACCGCCAGCATCACCACCACCGACGCCACGCCGATGATGATCCCCAGCAGCGTCAGCGCCGTGCGAAAACGGTTGATCCACATCACCCGCCACGCGGCTTGCACGGCATCCAGCAGCTCGGCTTTCCAGGCGCCGTTGTGCTCGGCGCCATCGGCCAGGCGCTGGCGCAGGTCCACGGCTTGCAACGCGCCGGAGATGGCCACGGGGGGCGTCTCGCTGGTCTCGGCAGAGTCGCTGATGATCAGCCCGTCGCGGATCTCGATGATGCGATTGGCCCGCGCCGCGACTTCGCGGTCGTGGGTGATCAGGATGACCACGTGGCCCTGGCTGGCCAGTTCGTCCAGCAGGGTCATGACCTCCGCGCCGCTGTGGCTGTCGAGGGCGCCGGTGGGTTCGTCGGCGAGGATGATATGCCCGCCGTTCATCAATGCCCGGGCAATCGACACCCGTTGTTGCTGGCCGCCGGAAAGCTGGTGCGGGCGGTTGCCGGTGCGCTCGGCCAGGCCCAGGCGCGTGAGCAGGGCCTTGGCGCGGGCATGGCGTTCGGCGGCGCTGATGCCGGCATAGATCGCCGGCATCTCGACGTTTTCCTGGGCCGAGCCGGAAGGGATCAGGTGATAGCCCTGGAACACGAAACCGAAGGCCTCGCGGCGCAGCCAGGCGAGTTCGTCGCTGTCGAGCTGGGCGACGTTCTCTCCGGCGAACAGGTAGTCGCCCTCGGTGGGGCGGTCGAGGCAGCCGAGGATATTCATCAGCGTGGATTTGCCGGAGCCGGAGGCGCCGACAATCGCCACGAATTCCCCGGCATGGATCGCCAGGTCGATGCCGCGCAGCACATCAACCTGCGGCGTGTCGCCGCCGCCGTAGGATTTGCGGATGCCCTTGAGTTCGATCAGTGGGGTCGACATTCAACCTCCGCTGCCATCGGCCGGGCCGATCAGCAGGTGATCGCCTTCGTTCAGGCCTTCCAGCACCTGGACTCGCAGGCGGTCGCTGAGGCCCAGGCGGATTTCGCGTTGCTCGATGCTGCCGTTTTTCGCCACCACGCGGGCGATCTGTTTGTCGCCGCCGAGGCTGCCTTGCAGGGCGGCAACCGGCGCGGTCAGGGTGTCCCTGGCCTGGCCGGCGACGAAGAATACCTGGGTGGTCATTTCCGCCATCAAGGCGTTATCGGTGTTGTCGACGTCCAGCAGCACCGTGTAAAGCACCACTCGCCCGGTGCCGCTTTTGCTGGCGCTGCTCGGGCTGCCACCGCCCTGGCTGGTTTCGTTGAGCGGCTTGGGCGGGATCGGCAAAATCTGCCGCACGGTGCTGGTCCAGCGTCGGCTGCCGCCGCTCAGGGTGGTGAAGTAGGCCGTCATGCCGGGTTTGACATGGCCGATGTCGGCTTCCGAGACTTCGGCCCATACGGTCATCGGCGAAAGCTTGGCGATCCGCAGGATCAGCGGGGTTTGCTGCTGGGCGTTGAGGGTCTGGCCTTCCCGGGCGTCCACCGCGACCACGGTGCCGCTCATTGGCGCATAAATGCGCGTGTAGCCCAACTCTGCCTCGTCACTGCGCAGGCTGGCCCTGGCCTGGCGAATCTGCGCCAGGAACATGTCGACCCGCGCCTGGGTGGCGCTCAGTTCGGCCCTGGCAGTTTGCACGTCTTCTTCCCGGGTGGCGTTACCGGCTTCCAGGCGTTGCTGGCGCTGGTACTTCTGGCGAGCCAGTTCGTGCTGGGCCCGTTGCTCCTGCAACTGGGCCTGCAGGTTCTCGATGGCGTAGCGGCTGGCGTCGAGCTTGGCTTTTTGCGTCGAGGGGTCGATCTCTACCAGCAATTGGCCTTCCTTGACCTGGGCACCGGCCTCGACGTGAATCTTCTGGATCTGTCCGGACGCCTGGGCGCCCACGTCGACGTAGCGCCGGGGTTGCAGGGTGCCCAGGGCCGTGACGCTGCTTTCGATATCGCCCCGGGTCACGGTGACGGTCGCCAGCTTGTCCCGGCCCGGCGGCAGGACCTGCCAGGCAGCTAAAGCGATGACGGGGATCAGGCACGCGACCACAAGCAGGGCGCGTCGGGCAGGTCGAGGACGTTTCATGCAGAGTTCCAGCCAGGAAAGATCGGCCCGCAGGAGCGGGAAGCTGACAGGTAGACGAGGAAATTGTCCGGGGATTTAGGCCGTTACATATGCCGTTACAGGTGTGTCAGGCAAAATAATTGGCCGGCGTTGCAAGTCTTGTTTAAAACTAGATGAGAATTACTATAAATTACACGCACCTCAAACTGCCATCATCGAATCGGCCGTTATCTTCGTACTCAAAGGACCTAATGCCGCCTACAGGCGGTCGGGAGTCATGTTGGAAAACTACTATCGCGAGCTGGTGTGTTTCCTCAACGCCAAGCTGGGCAACCGTCAGGTGGCCGAAGATGTGGTGCATGACGCTTATGTGCGGGTGCTGGGGCGTGCCAGTGAGGTCCCGATCGAGCAGCCCCGGGCGTTTCTCTATCGCACGGCGCTGAACCTGGTGATCGACGGTCATCGGCGCAACGCCCTGCGCCAGGATGAACCCCTGGAAGTACTCGACAGCGAGGAGCGTTTTTCGCTGTCTTCGCCCCATCACTGCCTGGACCACGGCCAGCGCCTGGAAATGCTTGAGCGCGCGCTGGCCGAGCTGCCGGCGCTCTGCCGTGACAGTTTCCTGCTGCGCAAGCTCGACGGCCTGTCCCACCTGCAAATCGCCGAGCGCCTGGGTATTTCCCGCGCGCTGGTGGAAAAACACATCGTCAATGCCATGAAGCATTGCCGGGCGCGCATGCGTGAGTGGGATGCGCACTGATTCCAGCGTTAGCTAAATTTTATTTCATTGTCCTCGTCTCCTATCAACACACGACCTGTTGCTGTGCCTTCAGGTCTCTGAGGCTTTCCCGCCCCACTGCCACGGGGCTTATCCAGAGGACACTGGAATGACACAGGCAATTGCATCGCCCGCCGTTCACGACCTGATCGGTATCGGGTTCGGCCCTTCGAACCTGGCGCTGGCCATCGCCCTGCAGGAACGCGAGAAAGCCCAGGGCAAACTGGACGTGCTGTTCCTCGACAAACAGGCCGACTACCGCTGGCACGGCAACACCCTGGTCACCCAGAGTGAATTGCAGATTTCCTTCCTCAAGGACCTGGTGACCCTGCGCAATCCCACCAGCCCTTATTCCTTCGTCAATTACCTGAAGGCCCACGGGCGCCTGGTGGATTTCATCAACCTGGGTACCTTCTATCCGTGCCGCATGGAGTACAACGACTACCTGCGCTGGGTCTCCGGGCAGTTCCAGGCGCAAAGCCGCTACGGCGAGGAAGTGCTGGCCATCGAGCCGATCCTGCATCAGCAGCAGGTAGAGGCGCTGCGGGTGATTTCCCGGGACGCCCAGGGTGAACAGCACGTGCGCACCACCCGCTCGGTGGTGGTCAGCGCCGGTGGTACGCCGCGTATTCCGGCGTCGTTCAAGGCGCTCAAGGATGACGGTCGGGTGTTCCATCACTCCCAGTACCTGGAACGCATGGCCCAGCAACCGTGTGTCGACGGCAAGCCGATGCGCATCGCGATCATCGGTGGTGGCCAGAGCGCAGCCGAGGCGTTTATCGACCTCAACGACAGCTTCCCGTCGGTGCAGGTCGACATGATCCTGCGCGGCTCGGCCCTCAAGCCTGCGGATGACAGCCCGTTCGTCAACGAAGTGTTCTCGCCGGAGTTCACCGACCTGGTGTTCCAGCAGAACGGCAGCGAGCGCGAGCGCCTGGTCAACGAATACCACAACACCAACTATTCGGTGGTGGACCTGGACCTGATCGAGCGCATCTACGGGATCTTCTACCGCCAGAAAGTTTCCGGCATTGCCCGTCACGCGTTCCGTACCCTGACCACCGTGGAAAAAGCCACGGCCGGGCCGCTGGGTGTGGAGTTGGCGCTGCGCAACAACGCCACCGGCGAAACCAGCCTCAACCATTACGATGCCGTCGTACTGGCCACCGGTTACGAGCGCCAGATGCATCGTCAGTTGCTCGCACCGTTGGCCGACTATATGGGCGACTTTGAAGTCAGCCGCGACTACCGCATCGTCACCGACGAGCGCTGCAAGGCCGGCATCTACATGCAGGGCTTCAGCCAGGCCAGCCATGGCCTGAGCGATACCTTGCTGTCGATCCTGCCGATCCGTGCCGACGAGATTGCTGCGTCGCTGTACGAACACGACCGCAGCCGCGGCAAGAGCCGTTCGGTGCAGGACGTGTTGCTGGCCACCGCCAGCTGACAGGCTGCACTTGAACCGCGGGGGCGGCTGCTGATACTGTACAAAAAACCAGTATCGGTAGAAGCCCCATGCAGTTGATCGAAAAACTCAGCATCCTCGCCGACGCCGCCAAGTACGACGCGTCCTGCGCCAGCAGCGGTGCGCCCCAGCGCAGCTCGGAAGGCAAGGCGGGGCTGGGTTCCACCGATGGCATGGGCATCTGCCACAGCTACACGCCCGACGGTCGCTGCGTGTCGTTGCTCAAGGTGCTGCTGACCAACTTCTGCCTCTACGACTGCCAATACTGCGTCAACCGCCGCTCCAGCGACGTGCCCCGTGCACGCTTCAGCCCGGAGGAGGTGGTGACCCTGACCCTCGACTTTTACCGGCGCAACTGCGTCAGCGGGCTGTTTCTCAGCTCCGGCATCATCCGTTCGGCCGACTACACCATGGAGCAGCTGGTGCGGGTGGCCAAACTGCTGCGCGAAGAGCATGACTTTCGCGGCTATATCCACCTCAAGACCATTCCCGAAGCCGACCCGGCACTGATTGCCGAGGCGGGGCGGTATGCCGATCGCCTCAGCGTGAATATCGAGTTGCCAACGGACAAGAGCCTGCAAACCCTGGCGCCCGAGAAGCAGATCGTCTCGATCAAGCAGGCCATGCAAACCATCTATACCGGTGAGCAGACGGTGCTCAACGAACCCCGCGCGCCGCGTTTCGCGCCGGCCGGGCAGAGCACGCAGATGATCGTCGGCGCCGATGACACCGACGACAGCACCATCCTCCACAGCGCCGAGGCGTTGTACGGCAATTTCAAACTGCGCCGGGTGTATTACTCGGCGTTCAGCCCGATCCCCAACAGCCCGAAAAGCGTGCCCCTGGCCGCGCCGCCGCTGATGCGCGAGCACCGCTTGTACCAGGCGGATTTCCTGTTGCGCAGCTACGGGTTCAGCGCCAATGAACTGTTTGAAGGGCCGGGCGACCTGGCCCTGGATATCGACCCCAAGCTGGCCTGGGCGCTGGAGCACCGCGAGGTGTTCCCGCTGGACTTGAACCGGGCCGAGCCGACGCTTATTGCGCGCATTCCCGGAATTGGCCTGCGTACCACCCAGCGGCTGGTGGACCTGCGTCGCCAGCGCAAGATCCGCTTCGAAGACCTGGCGCGCATGCGCTGTGTGCTGACCAAGGCCAAGCCGTTTTTCATCACCAGCGACTACCACCCGCAGCAAGCGGAAAGCACCAGCGTGCTGCTGCGCGAACAACTGCGCGACCGCCCGCAGCCGCAGCAAATGGGGCTGTGGGGATGATCAGCCTGGAATGCGACAACCTGTTCAGCACCTGGCGCGAGCAGGCGCGCTGGTTGCTCAGCCATCAGATCGACCCCAGCCACGTGAGTTGGGGCGTGGCCGAGGTGGCGGACCTGTTTGCCACCGACGAGCAGTACCCGGCCGAGTGCGGGCCGTTCCAGGCGCGGATTCCCAAGGCGCTGCTGGAGCTGCTGGAGTCTGCCGCGTGTTATCACGGTGAACAGCGCTGGAGCCTGTTGTATGAGGTGCTGTGGCGCGTCAGCCATGGGGACCGCACGGCGATGATGTCGGGGGACAAGCTGGGCAGCGAATTGCAGCGGCGGATCAAGCAGGTGCAGCGCGAGGCCCATCACCTGCATGCGTTTGTGCGGTTTATCGCATTGCCGGCAGAGGCGGGGCCGCAGTTGCCGGAGTACGTGGCGTGGCATGAGCCGGCCCACGATATCTTGAAGGTGGCCAGCCAGCATTTTGTCGGGCGCATGGGGCGTCATCGCTGGATGATCGCCACGCCCCTGGATGGGGTTTATTACGACGGGGAGCAGTTGATTCACCAGCGGCAATGCCCGGTGGAATGGCAGGCGTTGGCGCAGAATGTCGAGGATCCCCACAGTGCGATGTGGTTGACGTACTACAGCCATATCTTTAACCCGGCGCGGTTGAATCCGAAGGTGATGGAAGGGCATTTGCCGAGCCGGTTCTGGAAGAATCTGCCGGAGGGCAAGTTGATTCCGGGACTGATCAGCGAGGCGCGTACGGGCAAGCAGCGGGATGGGCAGGCGAAGATGATTGGGGCGCGTCCAGGCAAGCGAATTTCAAGCGGGCACGGTTAAAGGTGGGAGCGGGCTTGCTCGCGAATGCGGTGTGTCAGCAGCACATCCAGCGACTGATACACCGCATTCGCGAGCAAGCCCGCTCCCACATTTGATCTCTATTGCCTGTAGGGGCGGGTTCAGGCCAGTTCGGTGGCGGTGTTTTTTACGACCGCCAGCTCGGGATGCGCCACCAATTTATCGATGTGCAATTCATCATTGTTCAGCCAGGTTTCCGTCAGCACGCGGTAGTGCTCCATGTCCCGGCAGCGCATGCGCAGGCTGTAGTCGAACGGCCCGCTGATCAACTGGCACTCGAACACTTGCGGGCAGGCTTTGACACATGCCTCGAACGCCTTCTGCGCCGAGCGCCCGCTCTGGTTGGAGAGGGCCACCAGCACCAGCAGTGACAGCCCCGGCGAGACCATCTGCACGTCGATGATCGCCCCATAACCCCGGATGACCCCGCGTCGTTCCAGCTTGCGTACCCGTTCCAGGCACGGCCTGGGCGTCAGGTGCACCAGCGACGAGAGTTTTTCGTAGGTGATGCGTCCCTGGTGCCGTAACACGTCGATGATGGCTTCATCGATGCGGTCCAGCACAGGTGAGGCGTTCGGTCCGGTGGCCTTGGTATCCATGGTGTGTGGTGTTCACTTCAATCGGTTGGAAAGAAATTGCTGCAAGCGTTCGCTGTTCGGCTGGTCGAGGATTTCGGCTCCGCCTTGTTCCTCGACGCGGCCCTGATGCAGGAACAGCACTTGGCTGGACACCTGGCGGGCAAAGCCCATTTCGTGGGTGACCATGAGCATGGTACGACCTTCCTCCGCCAACGTCTGTATGACTTTGAGCACTTCTCCTACAAGTTCAGGGTCGAGGGCCGAAGTGGGTTCGTCGAACAGAATGATCTCCGGTTCCATCGCCAGGGCCCGAGCGATGGCCACGCGCTGTTGCTGGCCGCCGGAGAGGAATGCCGGGTATTGGTCCGCCACCCGGCCCGGCAGGCCGACCTTGTCGAGGTACAGGCGTGCGCGTTTTTCCGCCTCGGCGGCGCTCACCCCCAGCACCCGGCGCGGCGCCATGGTGATGTTTTCCAGCACGGTCATGTGGCTCCACAGGTTGAAGTGCTGGAACACCATGGCCAGGCGGGTGCGCAGGTTCTGCAATTGCGCCTGGTGCGGCGCGCGCGTGCCGGCGCGGCCTTGCTGCATTTCGATGCTGATGCCATCGAGGGTGATAACCCCGGCGTCCGGCTGTTCGAGGAAGTTGATGCAGCGCAGCATCGTGCTCTTGCCGGAGCCGCTGGCGCCGATCAGGCTGATCACGTCGCCGTTGCGCGCGTTCAGTGAAACGCCCTTGAGCACCTCATGCTCGCCATAGCGTTTGTGCAGGCCTTCGACCTGGAGTTTGACGTTGGCGTTTTCGGCCACGGCGACCGGCTGGGTAGCGGGGCGTACATCGGTGGGATAAGCGGCCAGGGCCTGCGCGGACTGATTCATGGGTTAGCCTCGGGTAGGAACAAGAAAACGCATCCAGCGACGTTCGGCCAGTCGAAACAGGCCCACCAGTGCAAAGGACAGCAGCATGTACAACAGGGCAGCGATGCCGAAGGCCTGGAACGTCAGGAACGTCTCGGCGTTGGCGTCGCGGGCCACCTTGAGGATGTCGGCAATGGTGGCGGTGAACGCCAGGGACGTGGCGTGCAGCATCAGGATCATTTCATTGCTGTAGGCCGGCAGTGCGCGACGCAGTGCGGCGGGCACTACCACAAACAGGTTCAGGCGCCAGCCATGCAGGCCGTAGGCCTTGGCGGCTTCGATCTCGCCGTGGGGGATGTTGCGAATCGCCCCGGCAAAGATTTCCACGGTGTAGGCGCACGTGTTCAATACAAACGCCAGCAGCGTGCAGTTCAGTGCATTGCGAAAAAACTGGTTGAGCAGGGCGTTGTCCTGCACCACGTCCAGGCCATAGAGGCCGGTGTAGCAAATCAGCAACTGGATATACAGCGGCGTGCCGCGAAACAGGTAGGTGTAGACCTCCACTGGCCAGCGAATCCAGAAGTGTTCCGAGACCCGCGCGATCGCCAGCGGGATCGACAGGATGAAGCCCAGCACCACCGAGATAATGAACAGCCACAGGGTCATCGCCACCCCGGAAAAGCCGTTACCGTCGGTGAACAGGTAGGCCAGGCCGTATTGCTGGATCAGTTCGATCATCGCGCCATCCCCTTGATGCCCAAGTTGTAGCGCCGTTCCAGGCGTTTGAAGATGCGGTTGGAGAGGGTGGTGATCACCAGGTACACCAGGCCCGCGAGGATCAGGAAATACAGCGGGTCATTGGTGGTCTTGCCGGCGTTTTGTGCGGCCTTGACCAGGTCTGACAGGCCGATGATCGACACCAGCGCGGTGGACTTGAGCAGCACCAGCCAGTTGTTGCCCAGGCCCGGCAGGGCAAAGCGCATCAGTTGCGGGAACAGCACCAGGCGAAAGCGCTGCCAGCGGCTCAGGCCGTAGGCGGTGGCGGCTTCGAGTTGGCCGGCGGGCACGCTGAGAATCGCCCCGCGAAAGTTTTCGGTGAAATACGCACCGTAGATAAAACCGAGGGTGATGACACCGGCGGTGAACGGGTCGATTTCGAAGTAGGCCCAGCCGAGCATTTCACTCAGGTCGTTCAGCCACAGTTGCAGGCTGTAGAAAATCAGCAGGATCAGCACCAGGTCCGGCACGCTGCGAATCAGCGTGGTGTAGAGCGTGGCCGGAACCCGCAGCAGCTTGACGCTGGAGAGCTTGGCGGCGGCGGCGAGCAGTCCCAGGGACAGGCTCAGCAGCAGCGCCAGGAACGCCAGCTTGACCGTCATCCAGGCACCCTGGGCCAGCAGCGGGCCGAAGCCTTGCAAGTTGAGGAGTTCATTCATGGGAAGTATCTCGATGGGGCGCAGAGTTTTACGGTGGGAGCGAGCTTGTGTGGGAGCGGGCTTGCTCGCGAAGACAGAGTTTCAGTCAATACATGTGTGACTGACCCACCGCTTTCGCGAGCAAGCCCGCTCCCACACAAGCTCGCTCCCACATGAGGCGTCACTCGTTGTAGATATCCTGATCGCCGAAGTATTTCTTCTGGATCTGTGTGTAGGTGCCATCGGCCTGGACGGCGGCGATGCCTTTGTTGATCAGCTCCACCAGGTCCTTGTCGTTCTTGCGCAGGCCCATGGCGATGTCGAGCGGCAGGGTCGGGTCCTTGAAGGCCGGGCCGGTCTTGAAGTCGGCGCCTTCAGGTTTGGACAGGAAGTTGAGCTGGGCTTCCAGCTTGTCGGTCAGGGTGGCGTCGAGACGACCGTTTTGCAGGTCGGCGTAGTTCTGTTCCTGGGACTGGTACGCCTTGATCTGCGCGCCGAGCTTGGCCAGGTGCGCACGGGCGTAGGCTTCCTGCAGCGAGCCTTGCAGCACGCCGACCTGTTTGCCTTTCAGGGATTCGGGGGTGTCGCCGAAGTCGGCGCTTTTGCGGGTGATCACCGAGGTCGGGCTGAGGAACAGCCGGTCGCTGAAGTCGATGACTTTCTGGCGGGCCGGGGTCACGGCCATGGAGGACATGATGGCGTCGAACTTGCGGGCGCGCAGGGCCGGGATCATGCCGTCGAATTCGTTGTGGACCCACACGCATTTGACTTCCAGCTTGGCGCAGATGGCGTTGCCCAGGTCGATGTCGAAACCTTGCAGGCTGCCGTCGGCGGCGACGGATTCAAACGGTGGGTATTCGGGGAAAACCCCAAAGCGGATTTCTTTCCATTCCTGAGCCTGGGCAGCGGTTGCGGCCAATGGCAGGAGCAGCGCAGCGAAAAGTGATCGGAGCGGAGTCATGTGTATTCCCTATATTTTGTAATTGATGTCAGGGCAGTAGAAAAGTTGAAAGCTAAGGCGAGCTGGCTTTTGTGGCGAGGGAGCTTGCTCCCGCTGGGCTGCGCAGCGGCCCCAAAATCCTGGGAGCGCTACGCACTCCAGCGGGAGCAAGCTCCCTCGCCACATTGGGCTGCCTCACCATTGGGTGCCTCGCCACATTGGGCTGTTTGTTGTCAGAGAGAATGCTTCAAGATGGTGCGTTTTTTGTGTCGTTTACCCCTGCCGCGGCGGGCGGAATGTGCTGTTAAAACGCGGGTCACAGCGGAAACGGCTGCGGCACCCGCTGAATCGGCTTGTTGACCGGGTTTTTCCGGCCTGCCTTTCACGCAAAGCGGCAGGCCAGAGCGGTCTCAGGCGCGCTTTTTCTGCTGTGCCACCGGTGCTTGGGCCAGGCGGGCAAACAGGTCCTTGGGGTCGGCAAGGTCCGGCACCAGTTCCAGTTCGCTGCCCACGTCCAGCGCCGTGGCCACGTCCAGTACGTAACGCAGGGCGGAGTAGTCTTCGATGGCAAAACCTACCGAGTCGAACAGGGTGACCTGGCGCGCGTTTTCGCGGCCTGGCGCCTGGCCGTTGATCACTTGCCACAGCTCGGTGACCGGCGAATCTTCCGGCATGTGCTGGATTTCGCCTTCGATGCGGCTTTGTGGCTCGTACTCGACAATCACGCGGGCCCGTTCGACGATTCGTCGGTCCAGTTCGGTCTTGCCGGGGCAGTCGCCACCGACGGCATTCAGGTGCATGCCCGGTTCGATCATCTCGTCCGTGAGGATGGTGGCGTAGGCCTTGTCGGCGGTGACGGTGGTGACGATGTCGGCGCCTTTCACGGCTTCGGCAACGCTGCCTGCCAGGATCACCTTGATCGCCGGGAAGGCTTTGAGGTTGGCGGCCAGTTTGGCGGTGGCCTTGGCGTCGATGTCGAACAGGCGGATTTCAGTGATGCCCAGCATCGCGTGGAAGGCCAGGGCCTGGAACTCACTCTGGGAGCCGTTGCCGATCAGCGCCATGCTGCGGCTGTTGTCCCGGGCCAGGTAGCGCGCCACCAGGGCCGAGGTGGCGGCCGTGCGGATCGCGGTGGTCAGGGTCATTTCCGCCAGCAGTACCGGTTTGCCGGTGTCCACATCACCCAGGGCGCCGAAGGCCATGACGGTGAGCATGCCGCTCTGGGTGTTTTTCGGGTGGCCGTTCACGTATTTGAAGGCGTACAGCGACGCGTCGGACACCGGCATCAGCTCGATCACGCCCTCGGGCGAGTGGTTGGCCAGGCGCGCGCATTTTTCAAAGTCCTGCCAGCGCAGGTAGTCGGCGCGGATGTACTCGGCCATCTCGGTAATGCAGGTTTGCAGGCCTTTTTGCGAAACCAGGTAGCTCAAGTCGTTGACGTCGATATAGCGGGTCATGGGAAGACTCCTTATTGAAATGAGGGGCGGGTGGGCAGATGCACTTCCGCCAACATGCAGCGGGCACTGCCGCCGCCGATGCGTTCGATGTTGTCGATGTTCACCACCACCGGCCGGGTGTGACGCTCCACATGCTGACGCTGGGCGGGCTTGAGGGAGCCCCAGGCGCTGGCCGACATCACCAGCAGCGGCTGGCCGTCGCGGTCGTGGACTTCCAGCATGTTGCCGGCGAAGGCTTCCAACTGATCGAAGTCCAGGGCGACGATGTCTTTGCCGGTATCGCGCAGGGAGCGTTCAAGGGCCTGGCGCTCGTGGTCATCGGGCAGGGCTTGCAGGCACACCACGGAGAGGTCGCGGCCGACACTCATCATTACGTTGCTGTGGTAGATCGGCGCGTGGTGGCGGTCGACGGCGTGGAATACGCAGACCTGGTAGTCAAGGCGTTCGGCGAACTGGCGGAGGGCATCCTGATGGGTACGCCCGGAATGGCAGGCGTAGCTGATGCGGTGCTGGCGGTCGAGGACCATGCTGCCGGTGCCTTCGAGGAACATGTTCTGTTGTTCGAGGTGGCTGAAGTCGATGGTGTTGTGGATCGCGAAGCGTTGCTCCAGCACTTGCAGCACGCCTTTGTCGCGTTCCAGTCGTCGGTTCCGGCCTTCCATCGGGTACAGCACCAGGCTGCCGTCGGCGTGGCTGCTCCACCAGTTGTTGGGGAAGATCGAATCCGGGGTATGGGGAGCGGGGGTGTCTTGTACCACCAGCACTTCCACGCCGTGGTGGCGCAGGGTGTCGACGTAGCCGTCGAACTCTTCCAGCGCTTTCTGCTGTGCCGCCAACGGGTCGAGGGGCGCACGCTGGAAGCGGTTGTTGATCGCGGTGTCCGGGTTGAAGGCGAAGTGCGCCGGGCGGATCATCAGGACGGTGTTGGTGGTTTGCATGGGGGCACGGGTCCATGGGTTGGGCAGTGAGGCTATTTTGTGCGGTGTGAAGGAAGAATCCCGGCTGAACTGAGGGGGTGGCTCAGCCGGGAAAGCTGAAAAGTGGGGTGGGGCAGCCGAATCGGCTGTGGAGGTGAGTGGAGATCAAAATGTGGGAGCGGGCTTGCTCGCGAAAGCGGTGGGTCAGTTAATAAATTCGGTGGCTGATACACCGCCTTCGCGAGCAAGCCCGCTCCCACATTGGTATTGTGTTGCCTGAGGTTTTTTGTCTGGATGGAGAAACCATGCCCACTGAAGTTCGTCTCGCCCAAACTACCGATGCCGAGGGCATCAGCCAGGTCATCCTGGCGGCCCTGCATGACAGCAACGCCCGGGATTATCCGGCGGATGTGATTGCGCGGGTGGCGAGCAACTTTACTCCCGAGGCTGTCGTGGCGTTGCTCGCGCGTCGAACGGTGCTGGTGGCCATTCAGGATGAGGTGATCGTTGCCACGGCGGCACTTGACGCCAATGTGGTGCGCTCGGTCTTCGTCAATCCGGCGCTGCAAGGGCAGGGCATCGGGCGCTTGCTGATGATTGAAATCGAGCTGCGTGCCCGGGAAGCCGGGGTGACCTTGTTGCATGTGCCGTCTTCGCTGACGGCCGAGCCGTTCTACACCAAGCTGGGTTTCCACACGGTGCGCGATGTCTACCATGGCAATGAACGCACGCTGGTGATGGAGAAGGCGTTGTCATCCCGCCATCCCATCGGCGTCTATCGCGATCGGGCCCATCGGGCGCAGGTGGTGGCGTTGTGGCAGGCGGCGTTTGGTTATGACGCGGCGCATAACCTGCCGAGCCTGGCGATCGACAAGAAGCTGGCGGTCAACGATGGGTTGTTCTTCGTGGCCACCGACAAGAAGGCGGTGATCGGCACTATCCTCGCCGGCTACGACGGGCATCGTGGCTGGTTGTATTCAGTGGCGGTGCACAACGACTATCGCCGCCAGGGCCTGGGCGCCTCGTTGGTGCGGCATGCGGAGCAGGCGTTGACGGCGCTGGGTTGCATGAAGATCAACCTGCAGATCACCAGTGGCAATGACGCGGTGATGGGGTTTTATGAGGCGCTGGGTTATGGCGCGGAGCCGCGGATCAGCATGGGCAAGAAGATCCTGGAAAACATCCCGATGGATAAGGCCTGAAGCCCGGTTTTCCAAACGCTGGAAACCAAATGTGGGAGCGGGCTTGCTCGCGAATGCGGTGTATCAGTCAATAAATCTGTCGACTGACACTCCGTATTCGCGAGCAAGCCCGCTCCCACAGTTTGGTTTTGCAGTGTTGCTTAGACCTTGACGATCCAGCCCTCAGGCGCTTCGACGTCGCCGGACTGTACGCCAGTCAGCTCTTTGTAGAGCTTCTGGGTGACCGGGCCGACTTCTTTTTCGCTGTAGAACACGTGCAGCTTGTCTTTGTACTCGATGCCGCCGATCGGGGTGATCACGGCGGCGGTGCCGCAGGCGCCGGCTTCCTTGAAGTCCGACAGCTTGTCGATCAGCACGTCGCCTTCAACCACTTCCAGGCCCAGGCGCGATTTTGCCAGCTCGATCAGCGACAGGCGGGTGATGCCTGGCAACACCGACGGCGAGTTCGGGGTGACGAACTTGTTGTCGTGGGTGATCCCGAAGAAGTTGGCCGAGCCGACTTCTTCGATCTTCGAGTGGGTGGCCGGGTCGAGGTAGATGCAGTCGGCGAAGTTGGCTTTTTTCGCCAGGGAACCGGGCATCAGGCTGGCGGCGTAGTTGCCACCGACCTTGGCGGCGCCGGTGCCGTTGGGAGCCGCACGGTCGTAGCCGGAGATCAGGAAGTTGTGCGGGGTCAGGCCGCCCTTGAAGTAGGCGCCGACCGGGATGCAGAAGATCGAGAAGATGAATTCCGGCGCGGTGCGCACGCCGATGTTGTCACCGGTGCCGATCACGAACGGGCGCAGGTACAGCGCGCCGCCGGTGCCGTACGGCGGGATGAACCGCTCGTTGGCGCGGACCACTTCCTTGCAGGCTTCGATGAAGGCGTCGGTCGGCACTTGTGGCATCAGCAGGCGGCCACAGCTGCGCTGCATGCGCGCGGCATTCTGGTCGGGGCGGAACAGGTTGATCGAACCGTCCTTGCAGCGGTAGGCCTTGAGGCCTTCAAAGCATTGCTGGCCGTAGTGCAGGGCGGTGGAGCCCTCGCTGATGTGCAGCACGTTGTCGTCGGTCAGGGTGCCTTTTTGCCACTCGCCGTCTTTCCAGGTCTGGAGGAAACGCTTGTCGGTCTTGATGTAGTCAAAACCCAGCTTGTCCCAATTGATGCTTTCGTTACCCATGACACCCTCTATCTTTTGTCAACCGCCTGGTCGAAGGCAGGCTTATGGTTTATTTCTGGATGGGAGCAACAATACTTCATTCTTGGCTTGTGTGGGAGCGGGCTTGCTCGCGAATGCGGCGTGTCATTCGATGCATTCGGTGCTGATCCACCGCTTTCGCGAGCAAGCCCGCTCCCACATTTGAACTTCGCCATTTTATAGATGCAATGCATGCCCCAGGGCCCGCAGGGCTGCTTCCTGTACCGCTTCGCCGAGGGTCGGGTGGGCGTGGATGGTGCCCGCCACGTCTTCCAGGCGTGAACCCATTTCCAGGCTCAGGCCGAAGGCCGTGGACAGTTCCGAGACGCCAACGCCTACCGCCTGCCAGCCGACGATCAGGTGATTGTCGCGGCGCGCCACTACCCGCACGAAGCCGGTTTTCGACTCCAGGGTCATGGCCCGGCCATTGGCGGCGAACGGGAAGCTCGACACGATGCAGTCCAGCCCGGCCGCCCTGGCTTCGTCCGGGGTCTTGCCGACCACTACCAGTTCCGGGTCGGTGAAGCACACCGCCGGGATCGCGGCCGGGTTGAATTCGCGGGATTTACCGCTGATCAGTTCGGCGACCATTTCGCCCTGGGCCATGGCCCGGTGGGCGAGCATCGGTTCACCGCTGAGGTCGCCGATGGCCCACACATTGCGCATGCTGGTCTGGCAGCGGCTGTCGATCTTGATCGCCGAGCCGTTCATGTCCAGGTTCAAGGCTTCGAGGTTCCAGCCCTGGGTGTTGGGTTTGCGACCAACGGCAACCAGCACCTGGTCGGTTTCCAGCGACAGCGTCTCGCCGCTGGGGTCACGCACTTGCAGGGTGTTGTGCTCAAAACCGCTGACGCTGTGTTTCAGGAACACCTTCACCCCCAGTTGCTTCAGGGATTCGGCCACCGGTTGGGTCAGTTCGGCGTCGTAGGCCGGCAAAATCCGGTCCTGGGCCTCAACCACGCTGACCTCGGCACCGAGCTTGCGATAGGCAGTCCCCAATTCCAGGCCAATGTAGCCGCCGCCCACCACGATCAAGCGTTTCGGGATGCGTTTCGGCGCCAGGGCTTCGGTGGAGGAGATGATCGGCCCGCCAATCGGCAGCATCGGCAGGTTGACACTTTTCGAGCCGGTGGCCAGCAACAGGTGTTCACACTGGATGCGCTGGTCGCCGACATCGACGGTCTTGCCGTCCACGACCTTGGCCCAGCCCTGAATGACCTGGACCTTGTGTTTTTTCAGCAGCGCGGCTACGCCGGTGGTCAGGCGGTCGACGATGCCGTCTTTCCATTCAACGCTTTTGCCGATGTCCAGGGTCGGCACATCGACTTCGATACCCAACGGCGAACCCTGGCTGTGGTGCACGGTTTGCTGGAACTGTTCGGCGACATGGATCAGCGCCTTGGACGGAATGCAGCCGATGTTCAGGCAGGTGCCGCCCAGCGATTGGCCTTCCACCAGGATGGTCGGGATGCCCAGCTGGCCGGCGCGAATCGCTGCCACGTAACCGCCAGGCCCGCCGCCGATGATCAGCAGCGTGGTGTGCAATGTTTGAGACATGGGTTACTCCAGGAACAGGCTGGCGGGTTGTTCGAGCAGGCCACGGATGGCCTGGATGAATTGCGCCGCGTCCATGCCATCGACCACCCGGTGATCGAAGGAGCTGGAGAGGTTCATCATCTTGCGGATCACAATCTGGCCCTTGATCACCATCGGCCGCTCGACAATGCGGTTGACCCCGACGATGGCCACTTCCGGCAGGTTCAGCACCGGGGTGCTGACAATCCCGCCCAACGCACCGAGGCTGGTCAGGGTGATGCTCGAGCCCGACAGCTCATCGCGACTGGCCTTGCCATTGCGCGCCGCATTCGCCAAGCGATTGATTTCTTGCGCCGTGCCCCACAGGTCGCGGGCTTCGGCGTGACGCACCACCGGCACCATCAGGCCGACATCGCTCTGGGTGGCGACACCCACATGCACCGCGCCGAGGCGGGTGATGACCTGGGCTTCGTCGTCATAACGCGCGTTGATCTGCGGATAGTCGCGCAATGCGACGACCATGGCCCGCACCAGGAACGGCAGCAGGGTCAGCTTGCCGCGGGTAGCGCCGTGTTTCTCGTTGAGGTGCACGCGCAACTCATCGAGGGCCGTGACGTCGATCTCTTCCACATAGCTGAAATGCGCGGCGCGCCGGGTGGCGTCCTGCATGCGCTGGGCGATCTTGCGGCGCATGCCGATCACCGGGATTTGCTGCTCGTCGTTGCGTTCGGCGTACGGGTTGGAGGCCCCGGAATTTTTCGCCGGACCCTGGAGCAAGTAAGCGTCCAGATCTTCATGCAGAATCCGGCCGGCCGGGCCGGAGCCCTGGACCAGTCGTAGCTGGATGCCAGCATCCAGCGCATGTTTGCGCACGGCCGGGGAGGCCAGCGGGCGGTCATCGGCCTCGCGGGCCACGGGCGCTTGCGCAGCCGCCACCGCAGGTTTGGCGGCAGGCTTGGGTTCAACCACCGGCGCGGCCCTGGCTTCGACTTTTGGTGCAGGAGCCGGTGCAAGCGCGACCTCTTCAACCACCGCCGACAACGCCGACTCCCTGGTATTGCCCGCGCCTTCCACTTCGATACTGATCAAAACACTGCCCACCGCCATGACTTCCCCCGGCTCGCCGCCGAGGGAAATCACCTTGCCGTGCACCGGCGACGGAATGTCCACCATGGCCTTGTCGGTCATCACGTCCGCCAGCACCTGGTCTTCTACCACCAGGTCGCCGACCTTGACGTGCCATACCGACAATTCAACTTCTGCGATGCCTTCGCCAATGTCCGGCATCTTGATAACGTGCGTGCCCATTCAGACCTCCATAACCCGATGCAAAGCCGCGCCCACTCGGGTCGGGCCAGGGAAATACGCCCACTCTTGCGCGTGGGGATACGGGGTATCCCAACCGGTGACGCGCTCGATCGGCGCTTCCAGGTAGTGGAAGCAATGCTCCTGCACCAGCGCCACCAGCTCGGCGCCGAACCCGCAGGTACGGGTGGCTTCGTGAACGATCACGCAGCGACGGGTTTTCTTCACGGAATTGACGATGGTTTCCAGGTCCAGCGGCCACAGGCTGCGCAGGTCGATGACTTCGGCGTCGATGCCGGTTTCTTCGGCGGCGACTTGCGACACATACACCGTGGTGCCGTAGGTGAGGATCGTCACGTCCTTGCCCGGGCGGGCGATGGCGGCCACATCCAGCGGCACGGTGTAGTAACCGTCCGGCACCTGCGCTTGCGGGTGTTTCGACCACGGGGTTACCGGGCGGTCGTGGTGGCCGTCGAACGGGCCGTTATACAGGCGCTTGGGTTCGAGGAAGATCACCGGGTCATCGTTTTCGATGGAGGCGATCAGCAGGCCCTTGGCGTCGTACGGATTGGACGGCATCACCGTGCGCAGGCCGCAGACCTGGGTGAACACCGCTTCAATACTCTGGCTGTGGGTCTGGCCGCCGTAGATGCCGCCGCCGCAGGGCATGCGCATGGTCAGCGGTGCAGTGAACTGGCCGGCCGAGCGATAACGCAGGCGGGCGGCTTCGGAAATGATCTGGTCGGTGGCAGGGTACACGTAGTCGGCGAACTGAATCTCGGCCACCGGCCGCAGGCCATAGGCGCCCATGCCGACCGCCACGCCGACGATCCCGCTTTCGGAGATCGGTGCGTCGAACACCCGCGAGGTGCCGTACTTGTTCTGCAGGCCTTCGGTGCAGCGGAACACGCCGCCGAAGTAACCGACGTCCTGGCCGAACACCACCACATTGTCGTCTCGCTCAAGCATCACATCCATGGCCGAGCGCAAGGCTTGGATCATGGTCATGGTCGTGGTGGTCATGGCGGTTTCCAGCTCGATATTGTTGTTGTGATCGTTCATGTCAGATCCCCAACTCTTGACGCTGGCGCTTCAAGTGCTCCGGCATCTCTTTATAAACGTCTTCGAACATGGTCGCGGCGCTTGGAATCTGGCCACCGGCCAGGGTGCCGTACTGTTCGGCTTCTTTCTGGGCCTTGAGCACTTCGGCTTCAAGTTCGGCACTGACCGCCGCGTGTTCCTCTTCGGACCACTGACCAATCTTGATCAGGTGCTGCTTGAGGCGGGCGATCGGGTCGCCCAGCGGGAAGTGGCTCCAGTCGTCGGCGGGACGGTATTTGGACGGGTCATCGGAGGTGGAGTGCGGGCCGGCACGGTAGGTCACCCATTCGATCAGGGTCGGGCCCAGGTTGCGGCGGGCACGTTCGGCGGCCCAGGCGGAGGCGGCGTACACCGCGACAAAGTCGTTGCCGTCCACCCGCAGGGAGGCGATGCCGCAACCCACGCCGCGTCCGGCAAAGGTCGTGGCTTCACCGCCGGCAATGGCCTGGAAGGTGGAGATCGCCCACTGGTTGTTCACTACGTTAAGAATCACGGGTGCCCGGTACACGTGGGCGAAGGTGAGGGCGGTGTGGAAGTCGGATTCAGCGGTGGCGCCGTCGCCGATCCAGGCCGAGGCAATCTTGGTATCGCCCTTGATGGCCGAGGCCATGCCCCAGCCCACGCCTTGTACGAATTGGGTGGCGAGGTTGCCGGAAATCGTGAAGAAGCCGGCATCTTTTACCGAGTACATGATCGGCAACTGGCGGCCCTTGAGCGGGTCGCGCTCGTTGGACAGCAGTTGGCAGATCAGGTCTACCAGCGGCACTTCCCGGGCCATCAGGATGCTTTGCTGGCGATAGGTGGGGAAGCACATGTCGTCGATGTTCAAGGCCAGGGCCTGGGCGCTGCCGATGGCTTCTTCGCCGAGGCTTTGCATGTAGAACGACATCTTCTTCTGACGCTGGGCGACCACCATGCGGTTGTCGAAGATCCGCGTCTTGAGCATGGCGCGCATGCCCTTGCGCAGAATCTCGACTGGCACGCCTTCAGCCCATGGGCCGAGGGCCTGGCCTTGATCGTCGAGCACGCGAATCAGGCCCTTGGCCAGGTCGGCGGTGTCGGCGGGTTCTACGTCGATTGGGGGTTTGCGCACCAGGCCAGCGTCAGTCAGGCGCAGGTAGGTAAAGTCGGTCTTGCAGCCTGGGCGGCCCGAGGGTTCGGGAACGTGCAGGCGCAGTGGTTCGTACTGCTGAGTCATGGCTTTCTACGCTCTATCTTGTGAATTTCTTGTAGTGGGCGCGGTAGCTGACAGTCCTTCTTCGGGTAGAAGAAATCTTGTCCTACAACAATCATAGGCTCGGCTCAGGAGAATATTTATCTCTGTTTCATTGCGTTGGAGATCATTTGGGGATAAAAAAACTGCATAAACATAATAAACAGGTGGTTTTGTCTCATGCGCAAACTGGACCGTATCGATATCGGCATTCTGAACGCCCTTCAGGAGAACGCTCGCATCACCAACGCCGACCTGGCCCGCTCGGTCAATCTGTCGCCCACGCCGTGTTTCAACCGGGTCAAGGCCATGGAAGAACTGGGGCTGATTCGCGACCAGGTGACGCTGCTGGACGCCGACCTGCTGGGGCTGCACGTCAATGTGTTCATCCACGTCAGCCTGGAAAAGCAGAACGAATTGGCATTGCAGCAATTCGAAGGGGCGATTTCGGATCGCCCCGAAGTGATGGAGTGCTACCTGATGGCCGGCGACCCCGATTATCTGATTCGGGTGCTGGTGCCGACCATCCAGTCCCTGGAGCGTTTCATGATGGACTTCCTGACCAAAGTCCCGGGTGTCGCCAACATCCGCTCCAGCTTTGCCCTCAAGCAAGTGCGCTACAAGACCGCACTGCCGCTACCGGCCAACGGCATCAACCTCGGCTAATGAACGACACAAAACAAATGTGGGAGCGGGCTTGCTCGCGAATGGGGAGTGTCAGTCACCGAAAATATAGACTGATACACCGCATTCGCGAGCAAGCCCGCTCCCACATTTTGTAGTGCATTTCAAAGCTGGTTGAGGGGAATCTTCAAATAAACCACCCCATTTCCTTCCGCCGGCGGCATCACCCCGGCCCGCACATTCACCTGAATCGCCGGCAACAACAGCGTGGGCATGCCCAACCCGGCATCCCGCGTGGTGCGCATCTCGACAAACGCCGCCTCATCCACCCCGTCATGCACATGAATATTCCCCGCCCGCTGTTCAGCCACCGTGGTCAGGCACTTGGCTGCGCGTCCTTCGGGCGGATAGTCATGGCACACATAAAGGCGGGTTTCAGGCGCGAAGGCCAACAACTTGCGCATCGACCCATACAGCTGGCGCGCATCCCCACCAGGGAAATCGCAGCGCGCCGTGCCCACGTCCGGCATGAACAGCGTGTCGCCCACCAGAATCAACTGGTCATCAATCAGGTAAGCCATATCCGCCGGCGTATGCCCCGGCACATGCAGCGCCTGGGCCTTCAGGTTGCCGATGTGAAACACCTCATCCGGCGCAAACAGATGGTCGAACTGCGACCCATCCACCCGAAACTCCGGCTCCAGGTTGAACAGGTTCTTGAACACTCCCTGCACCTTGCTGATGGACTGGCCAATCGCGATCTTGCCCCCCAGCTGGCGACGCAAATAAGGCGCAGCCGACAGATGATCCGCATGGGCGTGGGTTTCCAGCAACCACTGCACCTGCAAGCCATGCTCGCGCACAAACGCGATCACCTTGTCCGCCTGGCCGGTGCCGGTGCGTCCGGAGGCCGGGTCGTAGTTGAGCACCGAATCAACGATGGCGCATGGGCCACCGTCCGTTTCATAGACGACGTAGGTGTAGGTCGACGACGCCTCGTCCAGAAAGGATTGAATCAACGCTGACATGACGGGTTTCCCAGATAGCTAATGGCGACTTACATTCAGTTAGGTTTCCACATAACCTTGTGAGCTTAAGTGAATTAAAGGACCCGAGGCAAAGGATGGCATCGTGGTGGCAAACAGCTAGGGCGTGGTGCCATACGGCAACGACCCTTGCGTGCATTAACTGAAAAAGGCCATAGACCATGAACGACCAACACTGGGGACCTACCATCAGTGGCGATATCGTTGTCATCGGTGGCGGCTCGGCAGGCATCGGCCTGCTGGCCAGCCTGCTCAAGCGCGACCCGCACCTGAACATCATCCTGATCGAGCCCAGCGACCACCACTACTACCAGCCGGCCTGGACCCTGGTGGGCGGTGGGGCTTATGACGTTACCAGGACCGTGCGCCCCATGGCCGACGTGCTGCCCAACGGCGTCACCTGGATCCAGGCCGCGGTCAGCGAATTACTGCCCGACGAGCACACCCTGGTGCTCGACAGCGCCCAGCGCGTCAGCTGGAAAAACCTCATCGTGTGCCCAGGCCTGCGCCTGGCCTGGGAAAAGATCGAAGGCCTGCAAGAGACCCTCGGCCAGCATGGCGTAACGTCCAATTACAGCTATGAACACGCCGCCTACACCTGGCAACTGGTGCAGCAACTCAAGCATGGCAAGGCGATCTTTACCCAACCGGCCATGCCGATCAAATGTGCCGGCGCTCCGCAAAAAGCCATGTACCTGTCGTGCGATCACTGGCTCCGCCAGGGTGACCTGAAAAACATCAAGGTCGAATTCAACCTGGCCGGCGCTGCCTTGTTCGGCGTGCCGACCTTCGTGCCGCCGCTGATGAAGTACGTTGAAAAGTACTCGGCGCAGCTGGCATTCAACTCCAACCTGGTCAAGGTCGACGGCCCCGCGCGCAAGGCCTGGTTCGAAATCAAGGACGCCGAAGGCAATGTGCGCGTCGAAGAGAAAACCTTCGACCTGCTGCACGTCGTCCCGCCACAGGTCTCGCCGGACTTCATTCGCCACAGCCCCCTGGCCGATGCCGCCGGCTGGTGCGAAGTGAATCCCCAGAGCCTGCAACACCTGCGCTACCCGCACATCTTCGGCCTGGGCGATGTGTGTTCCACCACCAACGCCAAGACCGCCGCGGCGGTGCGCAAGCAAATCGTCGTGGTGGCGGAAAACCTGCTGGCCCTGCGCAGACAGGCACCGTTGCCCCTCAAGTACGACGGCTACGGTTCCTGCCCGCTGACGGTGGAGAAGGGCAAGGTGGTACTGGCCGAGTTCGGCTATGGCGGCAAGTTGCTGCCGACCTTTCCCCTCGACCCGACTGTGGCGCGGCGTTCGGCGTGGTTCCTCAAGGCGAGTTTCCTGCCGTGGTTCTACTGGAACGGCATGCTCAAGGGCCGCGAGTGGCTGACCCGTCTGGCCAAGGTGGATTGAGGCAACCCTATGCTGCTGGCAAGTTTTCTGGGCGTGTTGATGGGGTTGGTCATGGGCCTGACCGGCGCCGGGGGCGGCATTCTTGGTGTCCCGGCCCTGGTATTGGGGCTGGGGTTGACCATGACCCAGGCCGCGCCCGTGTCGTTGTTCGCGGTGGGCGCGGCCGCTGCCGTGGGGGCTGTCGACGGTTTGCGCCATGGCCTGGTGCGCTACCGTGCGGCGCTGCTGATTGCGCTGCTCGGCGCGCTGTTTTCGCCGCTGGGGGTGTTCTTCGCCCACCAGATGTCGGAGAAAGTCCTGATGGGCCTGTTCAGTGCGCTGATGGTGCTGGTGGCCTGGCGCATGCTGCAACGGGAGAAGCTTGAGGCCGGGCCGAGCGACCACGGCACCGCGTCGTGGGGCCAGAAGAACTGCATGCTCGACCAGCAGACCGGGCGCTTTTCCTGGACCGCCAAATGCACCGCCACCCTGGCAGCACTCGGCGCAGTGACCGGTGCGGTCTCGGGGTTGCTCGGCGTGGGCGGCGGCTTCCTGATCGTACCGGCGTTCAAGCAACTGACCGATGTGCAGATGCGCGGCATCGTCGCCACCTCGCTGATGGTGATCAGCCTGATCTCGTTGATCGGCGTGATCGGCGCGTTTCATGCCGGGGTCAGTATCGAGCCGATGGGCTGGGTGTTTATCGGTTCGAGCATTGTCGGCATGTTGGCGGGGCGGCGCCTGTGCTCGGTGATCAAGGCGCGCACCTTGCAGGTGGGTTTTGCCACCCTGTGTGTGCTGGTGGCGGCGGGCATGCTGTTTCGGGCCCTCATTCAGGTGCCTTGAAATGCGGTCAGCATCCCGCCCCTACGGGTATCAGCGCCGCAGGTAGGCACCAAAGTCGATGTCCCCGGCGCTGAGAATCGCCTGCACCCGATTGTGCACGTTCAACTTGCGCAGGATCGCCGAGACATGGGCCTTCACCGTGGTCTCGGCAATCTCCAGGCTATAGGCGATTTGCTTGTTCGAGTCACCCTTGGTCATCCGCTCCAGCACCAGCAATTGCTTGCGGGTCAGGGCCTGCAGCAGCTCCGGCGCAAGCCCCAGGCAATCATTCATGCGCCGTTGCCCGCCGATTTTCTGGCTGCGAATAATCTCCGGCGGCAAATACACATTGCCGTTGAGAATCTGTTGGATTGCCTCGGTCATCTGCAGCCTGGGCGAGGACTTGGTGATAAACCCCACCGCGCCATAGGTGATGGCTTGCAGCACGACCTGCTTGTCCTGCTCGGCAGACACGATCACCACCGGAATCGTCGGCGACTCGTTGCGCAGGTTGATCAGGCCATTGAGGCCGTGCATGCCCGGCATGTTCAGGTCCAGCAGGATCAGATCCAGGTCGTCGTGCTCCTGGCTCAGGGCCAGGGCGCTGTCCAGGTCGCCGGTTTCCATCACTTCGCTGCCCGGGAACCCGTCGCTGATGACGTTGTGGATCGCCTCGCGAAACAGTGGGTGATCGTCGGCTATCAGAATTTTGTACATGGACGTTCGCCTTATTATTTTTGCTTATTCAAGCAGGTCCGATCCATAGGGTCATGCGCCCATTACATGCCAGTCTCGATGCCTTGGGAATGCGACGATAGAGAGGGGAATCAGTACCAAAGTAGTAGATCGTGCCGTACGTCGCGGTTTCAGCGCCCCCCATTGGTCTGATTGCAATCAGTGTCGGATGGGTTAGTGTGGAGCGCATCTTCCAGAATAATAAAAACAGGCTTACCAATGAGCCCGAACCTGAGTCTCCTGCGTAAATTCGTTTCCCCTGAAATCATCTTTGGCGCCGGCTGCCGGCACAACGTAGGCAACTACGCCAAGACCTTTGGCGCGCGCAAGGTGTTGGTGGTGAGTGATCCCGGCGTGGTTGCTGTCGGCTGGGTGGCCGATGTCGAGGCCAGCCTGCAAGCCATCGGCATCGACTACTGCCTGTACACCGCCGTTTCGCCCAACCCCCGGGTTGAAGAGGTGATGCTCGGCGCCGAGGTCTACCGTGAAAACCATTGCGACGTGATCGTCGCCGTCGGTGGCGGCAGCCCGATGGACTGCGGCAAGGCCATCGGCATCGTGGTCGCCCATGGCTGCAGCATCCTCGACTTCGAAGGTGTCGACACCATCCGCGTGCCGAGCCCGCCGCTGATCCTGATCCCGACCACCGCAGGCTCCTCGGCGGATGTCTCGCAGTTCGTGATCATTTCCAACCAGCAGGAGCGCATGAAGTTCTCCATCGTCAGCAAGGCGGTGGTGCCCGATGTTTCACTGATCGACCCGGAAACCACGGCGAGCATGGACCCGTTTCTCTCGGCCTGTACCGGCATCGATGCGCTGGTGCATGCCATCGAGGCCTTCGTGTCCACCGGCCACGGCCCGCTGACCGATCCCCACGCGCTGGAAGCCATGCGCCTGATCAATGGCAACCTGGTGCAGATGATCGCCAACCCCGGCGACATCGCCCTGCGGGAGAAAATCATGCTGGGCAGCATGCAGGCCGGGCTGGCGTTTTCCAATGCGATCCTCGGCGCGGTGCATGCCATGTCCCACAGCCTTGGCGGCTTTCTCGACCTGCCCCATGGCCTGTGCAACGCGGTGCTGGTGGAACATGTGGTGGCGTTCAACTACAGCGCGGCACCGGAGCGTTTCAAGGTGATTGCCGAGACCTTCGGCATTGATTGCCGGGGCCTCAACCACCGGCAAATCTGCGGCCGGCTGGTGGACCATTTGATCGCGTTGAAGCATGCGATCGGCTTCCATGAAACCCTCGGCCTGCATGGGATTCGAGTGGCGGACATTCCCTTTCTGTCGCAGCACGCCATGCACGACCCGTGCATCCTTACCAACCCGCGTGAATCCAGCCAGCGTGACGTCGAGGTCGTCTATGGCGAAGCTCTCTGACGATCAGCAACGGGCACTCGCGGGGCTCCTGGGGCTGGGCAACCACTCGGCGCGCAAGAGTCATTACCCCGAACTGACCGCGCGCCTCGACGAGCTGGAAGCCGAGCGCAATCGCTACATCCGCCTCAACGACGAATTGGAACAGCGGGTCGCGGCGCGTACCGACGAGTTGCTGGAAGCCAACCGCAACCTGCAACAGCAAATCGCCCAGCGCGAGAAGATCGAGCAGGACCTGCGCGATGCCCGGGATGCCGCCCAGTCCGCCAACCGCAGCAAGGACAAATACCTTGCCGCCGCCAGTCATGACCTGCTGCAACCCCTCAACGCCGCACGCTTGCTGATTTCCACCCTGCGCGAGCGCAACTTGCCCAGCGTCGAACACGTGTTGGTGGAGCGCACCCATCAGGCCCTGGAAGGCGCCGAGGATTTGCTCACCGACTTGCTGGACATTTCCCGACTCGATCAAGCGGCGGTCAAGCCGGACATCGCCCTGTACCGTCTCGACGAACTGTTCGCACCGCTGGTCTCGGAATTCCAGTCGGTGGCCGCGGCGTCCGGGCTAAACCTGCGGGCGCGTACAGGCCATTACGCAATCAACACCGACCTGCGGCTGGTGACGCGGATCCTGCGCAATTTCCTCAGCAACGCCTGCCGCTACACGAGCGCGGGCTCCATCCTGCTGGGCGCCCGCCGCCGGGGTGAGCGGTTGCGCCTGGAGGTTTGGGACACCGGGCGCGGAATTGCGGCGGACCGCCTGGACGCCATCTTCCTGGAGTTCAATCAACTGGACGTGGGCCGCGCCGCCGACCGCAAGGGCGTGGGACTGGGGTTGGCGATTGTCGAGCGTATCGCCGAGGTCCTCGGTTATCCGGTGGCGGTGCGTTCGTGGCCGGGGCGCGGTTCGATGTTCAGCATCGAAGTCCCCATCAGCGAGGACATGCCGCTGCCCATCAGTGTGGTGGCCGCGCAACCGAGCACCGGCAACCCGTTGCCGGGGAGGCGGCTGCTGGTGCTGGACAACGAAGTCGGCATCCTCGACAGCATGAGCGCGCTGCTTGGGCAGTGGGGCTGCGAAGTGGTCACTGCGACCGATCAGGCCGGCGCACTGGTTGCGTTGCAGGGCCGGGCACCGGAGCTGATTCTCGCGGACTATCACCTGGACCATGGCGTGGTGGGCTGTGAGGTCGTGCACCAGTTGCGCGAGCATTTTGGCTGCAGGATTCCGGCAGTGATTATCACCGCCGACCGCACCGACCAATGCCGCCGTGCATTGCAGCGCCTGGACGTGCCATTGCTCAACAAGCCGGTCAAGCCCGGCAAGTTGCGAGCGGTGTTGACCCAGTTATTGGCCTAGCCACTTGATACCCGTCAACACCGGGCGTGACGCTTTGCCTCATGCTGTGGGCCAGATTTCACGGCCGACGGAGAACCCCATGAGTGCCCCCGCAACAACAGCTGCTTCATTCAAGTTGCCCCTGGGCCTGGTGGTCGGCGTACTGGTGATGGTCGGCGTGCTGCTGTTGCCGCTGCCGGCCGACTTGCCGGTGGCCGGGCACCGGATGCTGGCGATCCTCGCGTTTGCGGTGGTGGTATGGATCACCGAAGCGGTCTCCTACGAGGCCAGCGCGATCATGATCACCTCGTTGATGGCGTTTTTGCTCGGCACTGCGCCGTCGCTGCAAGACCCGACGCACCTGATCGGTTCCAGCCCGGCGATCAGCATGGCGTTGACGGGGTTTTCCAACCCGGCGCTGGCGCTGGTGGCCGGCGCGTTGTTTATCGCCGCAGCCATGACCCATACCGGGCTGGACCGGCGCATCGCGTTGGTCACCCTGACCCGCGTGGGTACCAGCACCCGGGGCATTCTCGTCGGGGCAGTCGCCGTGACCATCCTCTTGAGCCTGGTGGTGCCCAGCGCCACGGCCCGCAGTGCGTGTGTGGTGCCGATCATGATGGGGGTGATTGCCGCGTTTGGCGTGGACAAGCGTTCGAATATTGCGGCCGGGATCATGATCGTCGTGGCCCAGGGTACGAGCATCTGGAACGTCGGTATCCAGACGGCGGCGGCGCAGAACCTGCTGACGGTTGGCTTTATGGACAAGATGCTGGGGCAGCGGGTGTCGTGGATCGACTGGTTGATCGCCGGGGCGCCGTGGGCGCTGATCATGTCGGCGGTGTTGTTGTTTTTGGTGTTGAAGCTGCTGCCGCCGGAGAGTGACAGCATTCCCGGAGGCAAGGAGGCGGTGGCGCAATCGCTGGTGGACATCGGGCCGATGACGGGGCCGCAGAAGCGCTTGCTGACGGTGTCGGTGTTGCTGTTGTTGGCCTGGGCCACGGAAGGGCGGTTGCACAGCTTTGATACGACCTCGACGACGTATGCCGGGCTGGTGTTCTTGCTGATGCCGGGGATTGGGGTGATGACCTGGAAGGATGTGCAGTCGCGGATTCCGTGGGGCACGGTGATTGTGTTTGGGGTTGGCATCAGCCTGGGGACGGCGTTGCTGACCACCCAGGCGGGGCAGTGGCTGGGGTCGCAGGTGGTGGCGCATACCGGGTTGGACCAGGTGGGGCCGCTGGGGGTGTTTGCGATTCTGGGGGCGTTTTTGATCGTGATTCATTTGGGGTTTGCCAGTGCCACGGCGTTGACCTCGGCGTTGTTGCCGATTTTGATTGCGGTGTTGCAGACGTTGCCCGGGGAGTTCAGTCGGCTGGGGATGACGATGTTGCTGGGGTTTGTGATGAGCTACGGGTTTATCCTGCCCATCAATGCGCCGCAGAATATGGTGTGTTTGGGGACCGGCACGTTTACGGCGCGGCAGTTTGCCAAGGTCGGGATTTTGGTGACGTTGATTGGATATGGGTTGATGTTGGTGTTTGCGGCTACGTATTGGAGTTGGTTGGGGTGGATTTGAGGTGGGGGGTATATCCGTTATTTCGGTAACGGCCGCTTATGGTTCCGCTCTTACAGCGGCCCGCTTCGCACTGCCTGCGTTCGGCCTCGGGCTCATTGGGGCAGTCAGATCAAGGTCAAAAGCAAAAGCACAGCGGCCTACCGGCCGGC
>NZ_JACAPY010000026.1:56673-56831 GCF_013385455.1 Pseudomonas sp. G1002 | reverse complement strand
GCTTTTCTGTGGGAGCGGGCTTGCTCGCGAAAAACCTGAGAGCGCCGCGTTCATTCAGGATGCCCGCGTCATCGTTAACGACCTTCGCGAGCAAGCCCGCTCCCACATTTGACCGTGCCCGCTTTAGCTGTTGACACTCAAGCCGGCCGGGAGGCCGC
>NZ_JACAPY010000026.1:0-56580 GCF_013385455.1 Pseudomonas sp. G1002 | reverse complement strand
GTTTTGCTTACTTTTGCGCTGTTAAGAAGTGAGCCGATATAAGAGCGGAACCATAAGCAGCCGTTACCGCAGCAACGGATATGCACCCCAACCGCCCAAATCCCTCCCAAGATGGCAAGTTGAACTCCACTCAGGTTTACTACTCCCTGAGTAACCGTTCCACCGGCCCCAAACGCCGGTCATCAAGGCCACCGAATGGACAAATACACCCCCCACACCTGGCAGCCCCACGAGCGCCCGAGCCTGCCGGGCTCGCCGTCGACGCCGCTGCATTCCACCCGCAAGCGCTGGGCCTACGCCCTCGTCGGCGTACTCGTGGCAATCACCGGTGGCCTCGGCAACTCGCTGGTGATCGCCAACCTTGTGTACCTCCAGGGCGCCCTGGGCGCGACGACGGCCGAGATGGCCTGGCTCCCCGCCGCCTACGTCATGACCAACGTCTCCATGAACCTGCTGCTGGTGAAATTCCGCCAGCAATTCGGCCTGCGTGCGTTCACCGAAGTGTTCCTGGTGCTCTACGCCCTGGTCACCTTCGGCCACCTGTTCGTCAACGACCTCAGCTCGGCCATCGCCGTACGCGCGGCCCACGGCATGGTCGGCGCCGCCCTCAGTTCCCTGGGCCTTTACTACATGATCCAGGCCTTTCCCGCAAAGTGGCGGATGAAAGCCCTGGTGCTCGGCCTGGGCACCGCGCAATTGGCGTTGCCCCTGGCCCGACTGTTCTCCGAAGACCTGCTGCAAATCGCCGAATGGCGCGGCCTGTACCTGTTCGAACTGGGCATGGCGCTGACCTGCCTGGGCTGTGTGTTCCTGCTCAAGCTGCCACCGGGCGACCGCTTCAAGACCTTCGAAAAACTCGACTTCCTGACCTTCGCCATCCTCGCCACCGGCGTCGCCTTGCTCTGCGCGGTGCTGTCCCTGGGCCGTATCGACTGGTGGCTGGAAGCGCCGTGGATCGGTATCGCCTCGGCCTGCTCGCTGGTGCTGATCATGGCCGGCCTGGCCATCGAACATAACCGCTCCAACCCGTTGCTGATGACCCGTTGGCTGGGCAGCGGGGCGATGATTCGCCTGGCGTTGGCGGTGGTGCTGATTCGCATGGTGCTCTCGGAGCAGTCCACCGGCGCCGTGGGCTTCATGCAGATGCTGAACATGAGCAACGAGCAGATGCGCACGCTGTATTGGGTGATGCTCGCGGGGGCGATTGCCGGCCTGGCCGTGAGCGCGCTGACCATCAACCCCGCGCATTTGCTGATGCCGCTGATCATCTCCCTGGCCTTCATGGCCGTGGGCTCGGTGATGGACAGTTTCTCCAGCAACCTCACGCGTCCGCAAAACATGTACATCAGCCAGTTCCTGCTAGGCTTTGGCGGCACGTTCTTCCTCGGGCCGACCATGGTCCTGGGCACGAAGAACGTACTGACCAACCCCAGGAACCTGGTGAGTTTCTCGGTGCTGTTCGGGATCTGCCAGAACCTCGGCGGCCTGATTGGTGCGGCATTGCTCGGTACGTTCCAGATCGTGCGGGAGAAATTCCATTCCAGCATGATCGTCGAACACCTGACCTTGCTCGACCCGCGTGTGGCGGCGCGTGTTGCCAGCGGCGGCTCGGCCTATGGCGGGGTGATCGCCGACCCCGAGTTGCGCAACCTCATGGGCATTCGCAGCCTGGCCACGGCCGCCACCCGCGAGGCGAATGTGATGGCCTACAACGATGTGTTCATGCTGATCGCGATCATTGCCATACTCACCATGATCTGGATCTTTATCCGCAGCCTCTGGCTGATGAGTACCACTAAAGCTGCCGCCAGTGCAGCGCCTCCCGTTCAACCCAGCGGCGCACTTTCTTCATGACCGAACCGACGACGACCACCACCAACGCCATCGCTTCCACGCCGGAAGGCACCGCGCCGCCGAGCATGCCGACCACCGAACCGCGCTCCTTGCGGGTGCGCATCATCTCTTCCATGGGCTTTGCCGCGATTGCGATTATCGGCGTGCTGATCGTGCTCTACGCCTGGCAGTTGCCGCCCTTCAGCAGCGCCGTGGAAACCACCGAAAACGCCCTGGTGCGCGGCCAGGTGACGATCATCGGGCCGCAGCTCAGCGGCTACGTGTATGAAGTGCCGGTGACGGACTTCCAGTACGTCAAGGCCGGGGATTTGCTGGTGCGCCTCGATGACCGTATCTACAAGCAGCGCCTTGATCAGGCCCAGGCGCAATTGGCGGTGCAGCAGGCGTCCCTGGCCAATGTGGTGCAGCAACGCAACAGCGCCGAGGCGACCATCAAGCTGCGTCAGGCGGCCTTGATGGACAGCCAGGCCCAGGCCCGCAAAAGCACCGCGGATTTGCGCCGCAATGAGGAGTTGATCAGCGATGGGTCGGTGTCCAAACGCGAGCTGGACGTGACCCGCGCCGCCAATGCGCAAACCATTGCGGCCGTGGCCCAGGCCCAGGCCAACCTGGAAATCGCCCGGCAGGATTTGCAGACAGTGATCGTCAATCGCGGTTCGCTGGAGGCGGCGGTGGCCAGTGCCGATGCGGCAGTGGAGCTGGCGCGTATCGACCTGTCGAACACCCGGATCATCGCCCCGCGTGACGGGCAACTGGGCCAGATTGGCGTGCGCCTCGGGGCCTACGTCAACAGCGGCGCGCAGTTGATGGCGCTGGTGCCGAACCAGCTGTGGGTGATCGCCAACATGAAAGAAACCCAGATGGACAACGTGCAGGTTGGCCAGCCGGTGACCTTTACCGTGGATGCCCTGGACCACCGAAAGTTTCACGGCACGGTGCAGCGCATTTCCCCAGCGACCGGGTCGGAGTTCAGCCTGTTGCAGGCGGATAACGCCACCGGCAACTTCGTCAAGATCGCCCAGCGGGTGCCGGTGCGGATTACCGTGGATCCGGGGCAGGAGCAGAGTGAACGGCTGCGACCGGGGTTATCGGTGGTGGTGAGTATCGACACGGCGGGGCGCCTGAAAAACACCCCTCCCTAAGACACAATGGAGATCAAAAATGTGGGAGCGGGCTTGCTCGCGAATGCGGAGTGTCAGTCGCAGATGTGTTGACTGATCCACCGCATTCGCGAGCAAGCCCGCTCCCACATGGGTTTTGTGTTGTTAGAGGGTTTTGTATTGCAGGCTGAAACTGAGTTCTGCCGACTGGCCTTGTTCCAACAGCTTCAATCCCGGCCTACCCGGCAGGTGATGGGCATTCACCGGATGACTCACCGGCTCGAAGCAGAAAAAATCCAGCCCCGGCGGGCAATACAGCAGGTAATAGTCGCTGCCGGTGGCCTGGCATTCCAGGGTGTAACCCAGGTCTGGCTGCTGGATGACGCAGCGCCCGTCCCACTGGCAAAAACCGTTGTCCACCAGTGTCTCGGGCAACGATTCTGGGTGTTGAAAATCCCACTCGGCGGGTACGGCAGCTAGGCCTGTCGGCAATTTCGCCGCATCACTCATCCATACCTGCGAAGCCTTTGCCTGCAATTGCGTGCCCGGCCTGCGGGGCAGATACGGATGCAATCCCAGCCCGTGCCACGTCGCCGTTTCCGCCAGGTGCGTGACGCGCAAGGTGATGCTCAACTTGCCGCCCTTCAACTGAACTCGCTGCTCGGCGCGATACGCAAAGGGTGTGCTGCTGTCCAGTTGCAACACCACTTCGTCTGACGTCTGGCTGACCACCTGCCACACCTGTTGCCAGGCACTGCCATGAATTGGCAGCGGGTCCAGCGGGCTGTTGGGCTCAAGTCCCAACCACCCTGATGGGTTATCAAAGCCACCTTCGGCAACCCGGTTCGACCAGGGCGCCAGCGGGAAGCACGCAAGCTTCCCCGGCAGGCCGCTGGCCAGCGACTGTTGATCGGTGTGGCGTAGCAACGGCTGGCCGCTGCTGCGTACTGTCCAGTTGACGATACTCCCGCCCAACGCTGGCGCCAGCGTCAGGTGGGTCAGGTTGTCTTCGAGTTCAAGCATCATGAGTGTCAGCAGACCTATTGAATGATGAATGCTTGTGTGGCGAGGGAGCTTGCTCCCGATGGGCTGCGGAGCGGCCCCAAAAAAGCGGGAGCGCTTCGCACTCCAGCGGGAGCAAGCTCCCTCGCCACAGAAAGCTCCCTTGCCACAGCAGCTCCCTCTCCACAATAACTCCCTCGCTACACGCAGTGTGGGGCTTATAACACCAACCCCGGCAACCACAACGACAACGCCGGAATGTAGGTCACGGCCATCAGCACCAAAAACAGCACGCCATAAAACGGCAGCAACGCCTTCACGGTCTTCTCGATGCTGACTTTGCCCACCGCCGCCCCCACAAACAACACCGCACCCACCGGCGGGGTGATCAGGCCGATCCCCAGGTTCACCAGCATGATCATGCCGAAGTGCACCGGGTCGACGCCAATCCCCAGGATCACCGGCAGCAAAATCGGCGTGAGGATCAAAATCAGCGGCGCCATGTCCATCACCGTACCCAGCAACAGCAGCATGGCGTTGATGCACATCAGGATCACGTAGCGGTTGTCCGACAGGGTCAGGAACATCGTGGTGATCTTCGCCGGGATCTGCATCAGGGTCATGATGTAGCCGAAGCTGGCGGCGAACGCGATCAGGATCATCACGATGGAGATCGTGCGCACCGTGCGGTGCATCAGCTTGGGCAGCTCGCTCCATTTGTAGTCGCGGTAGATGAACATGGTCACGAAGAACGCCCACAACACCGCAATCGCCGCCGACTCGGTGGCGGTGAAGATGCCCGACAGAATCCCGCCAAGAATGATCACCATGGCCATCAGGCCCCACAATGCGTCGGCGCAGATTTTCAGTGCCTGTTTCAGGGGGATCACTTCGCCTTTGGGGTAGTTGCGCTTTTTCGCGAAGATCAGGCACAGCACCATCAGGCAGGCGCTCATCAGCAGGCCCGGGACCACGCCGGCCATGAACAGCGAGGCGATGGACACGGTGCCGCCCGCCGCCAGGGAGTAGAGCACCGAGTTGTGGCTCGGAGGCGTCAGCAAGGCTTGTACCGAGCCGCTCACGGTGACGGCGGTGGCGAATTCACGGGGATAGCCCTGGCGTTCCATTTCCGGAATCAGCACCGAACCGACAGACGCCGTATCGGCCACCGACGAGCCGGAGATCGCGCCAAAAAACGTCGAGGCCATGATGTTCACCAGGGACAGGCCGCCGCGCACAAAGCCCACCAGCACCCCGGCAAACGCCACCAGCCGGCGCGACATGCCGCCCTCGGCCATGATCGCCCCGGCCAGCACGAAGAACGGAATCGCCATCAGCGAAAACTTGTTCACCCCGCCGGCCACCTGAATCATCAGGGCCTGGAACGGAATGTCGATCCACCACGCGCCGATCAGCGCAGAAAGCCCCAGGGCGTAGGCCACCGGCATGCCAATCAGGATCAGGGCGATAAAGCTGCCCAACAGAATCAATGCGTCCATTCAGGCAGCCCCTTCACTTTCTTCAACCAGGTCGAAGCGCACGACCCGACGATTGCTCTGGTCACCCAGCAGGAGTTTTTCCAGCACAAAAACCAGGGTCAGCAAGCCACCGATCGGGATCGGCATATAGGTGATGCCCACCCGCAAGGTCGGCATGGCGCTCATGAACTGGTTCCAGGTCGACAGGCACAATTTGCTGCCCCAGATCGTCATGAACAGGCAGATGGTTGCCATCAGCAATTGTGAGACGATGCCGACGATTCGGCGTTGGCCGGGCGGCAGGCGGTCGGTGACCATGGCCACCGACATGTGCGCCCCGGCGCGGTAACTGGCGGCGGCGCCGACAAAGGTGAACACCAGCATCAGCAGGATAGCGGTGGGCTCCGGCCAGCTGGAGCCGGTGCCGAGCACGTAGCGGGCGAAGATGCCCCAGGGAATGATCAGCGCGACGCCAAGAACGGCGAGGCCGGCGATCCAGATGCAGCTCATGTAAATGCGGTCGTTGATGCGCAGCAGTAAATTCTTCATGGCGTTCACCGTAACCGGGCGCGTCGATGCCGACCGCGCCGGGCCTTATCTATGAGGGGAAAAAGGTTTACTCGACGGCTTCGATGCGCTTGATCAGGTCGGCGTAGGGCGCGCCGTACTTGTCGCGAATGGAAGCGGTGGCCTCATAGAACGGTTTTTTGTCGATGTCGATGAACTCGACGCCAGCAGCCTTGAGCTTGGCTTCACTGCTGGCGGACTTGGCGTCCCACAGCTCGCGCTCCTGGATCTGCGCGGCCTTGGCGGTGTTCTTCACCAGCACCTGTTGCTCGGGGGTGAGCTTGTTCCAGGTGATTTTCGACATCACGATGGGCTCGGGCAGAATCAGGTGGCCGGTCAGGCTGTAGAACTTGGCGTTCTGGTAGTGGTTGTGTTCCAGCAGGGTGGGCGGGTTGTTTTCCGCGCCGTCAATCACGCCGGTCTGCAGGGCGCTGAAGATCTCGCCGGTGTCCATGGCAATGCCGTTGCCGCCCATGGCGTTGATGGTTTCGATGAAGATCGGGTTGCCCTGCACGCGGATCTTCATGCCCTTGAGGTCTTCGATCTTGCGCACCGGTTTCTTGGTGTAGAGGTTGCGCGTGCCGCCGTCCATCCAGGCGAGCGCCACCAGGTTGAATTCGGAGTCGGTGATCTTGGCGAGGATTTCATCGCCGATCTCGCCGTCGATGACCTTGCGCATATGCACCTGGTCGCGGAACACGAACGGCATGTTGAACACGTTCACGTCCGGCACCACCGGGCCGACGATGCCGAGGCTGACCCGGGCCATCTGGATCGCGCCGACCTGGGCCTGTTCCACCACTTCCTTTTCCGAGCCCAGCACGCCGCCGGGGAACATCTTGAAGGTCAGGCCGCCGTTGCTTTCGGCCACCAGGGTTTTACCCAGCTGTTCTTCGGCGACGACGGTGGGGTAGCCGGCGGGGTGGATGTCGGCGAATTTGATTTCCAGCGCTTGGGCGGCACCGGCGAAGATGAAGGTGAAGGGGAGTGCGGCGAGGAGCAAAGTGCGTTTGAAGTCCATGGGGTGTCTCTCCAGTCTTGTTATTGTTTTATTCAAGGCACAGCGATGCAGCTAGAGGATGAAGGTGGGCTCCGGCAATCCGGTGACCCCGGGGTTGAGGGCAAACACGCCGCCGGCCAGCGACTGGGCACTGTGGTCGTCGCGGATCGAGGTGATGAACAGGGTGTCCAGGCGGTTGCCACCGAAGGCGCACATGGTGGGTTTTTTCACCGGCACGGCCAGTGAGCGGTCGAGACGGCCGTCGGGGGTAAAGCGGTGGACCAGCCCGGCATCGTTGGCGCAGATCCAGTAGCAACCTTCGGCATCCACGGCGGCTCCGTCGGGGCGGCCGAGGAACTGGTGCATATCCACAAACAGCCGCCGATTGGACGGCGTGCCGCTGTCGATGTCGTAGTCGAAGGCCCAGACCTGCTGGACCAACGGGTGCGAATCCGAGAGGTACATCGTGCGCCCGTCCGGGCTGAAGGCCAGGCCGTTGGGGGTGATGAAACCGTTGAGTGCGGTGTGAACCGCCCGGCCTGTTTCGTAGCGGTACAGTGCACCGTCGGCCGCATTCTCGGCCATGTTCAGCACCATGCTGCCGGCCCAGAACCGGCCCTGGCGATCACAGCGGCCATCGTTCAGGCGCATGTCCGGGCGGGCGTGCTCGACGCTGGCCAGGGGCGCAGTGTCGAGCCTGCCATCGTTGTGGGGCGTCAGCCGGAAAAACCCGGTTTGCATGCCCGCAACCCAATCGCCCGCCGAGGTGCGGGCGATGCAGGCGAGCATCTGCGGAGCTTTCCAGGCCTGCGCCTGGCCGCTGGTGGCGTTCCAGCGTTGCAGTTCGCCTGTGGGAATATCCACCCAGTACAGGGCGTTTTCCCCGGGGACCCACACCGGGCATTCACCCACGGCGTTGCGGGCGTCGACAATCAGTTCTGCTTGCATGGCCACTCATTCCCTTGGGTTGGTCTGTGGTCAGTCACCGAACGGGCCGGCGGCGCAAAACGCGCCACCCTGGTACACCCGCGCCGGGTCGTCGGCAGAGGGCATCGGCTGGGCTTCCACCTGTTTGCGGAATACTTCGGAAGAGTCCCGCGGGGTGAAGCCCAGGTGCGCGGCGAAGCGGTTGTCCCACCACACATCGAGGTTATCCGACATGCCGTAGACCACGGTATGCCCGACATTCGGTGTGTACAGCGAGCGTTCGAGCAGTTGGGTGAGGTCGTCGAAGCTCAGCCAGGTGTGCATCATCCGGCGGTTCTGGGGTTCCGGGAACGAGGAGCCGATGCGGATGCTGACGGTCTCGATGCCATAGCGATCGAAGTAGAAACTGGCCATGTCCTCGCCGTAGGATTTGGACAGCCCGTAGTAACTGTCGGGGCGGCGCGGGGAGTGGGCGTCGAGGGCTACGTCCTGCTTGTAGAAGCCGATCACGTGGTTGGAGCTGGCGAAGATGACGCGCTTGACCCCATGGCGGCGCGCCGCTTCATAGATGTGGAAGATCCCGCAGATGTTCGCGCCCAGCACTTCCTCGAACGAGCGTTCCACCGATACGCCGCCGAAATGCAGGATCGCATCGACGCCTTCCACCAGTTGGTGCACGGCTTGTTTGTCGGAAAGATCGCAAGGCAATACTTCTTCGCTGTCGTCAGCGGCCGGGGCCATGTCGGCGATATCCGACAGGCGCAGTACCTTGGCGTAAGGACGCAGGCGTTCGCGCAAGACTTTGCCCAGGCCACCGGCGGCACCGGTGAGCAGCAAGCGGTTGAACGGGGTAGGGGCGGTTGTGGTGGTCATGGTGATCCCGTTATTGTTGTAGGTTGTCGTATGACTGATCCGAAGTATCCTTAGGGTTTCCTACACTTGTCAACGCACTATTGGTCGAAGTTGATAGAGGCTCATCGCTGTCCTGTGGCGAGGGAGCTTGCTGTGGCAAGAGGGCTTGCTGTGGCGAAGGAGCTTGCTGTGGCGAGGGAGCTTGCTCCCGCTGGAGTGCGAAGCGCTCCCAAGATTTTGGGGCCGCTGCGCAGCCCAGCGGGAGCAAGCTCCCTCGCCACAGCAATCTACCTCCCCACAGCAATCTACCTCCCCACAGCAATCTCTCCCCACAGCAAGCTCCCCCGCCACAAAAACCTTTCCGGTTGTTTGTAAACCGCTATAACAACGACAGCGGGTAACTGATGAATATCCGGTTTTCATCAAACTCGTTGGTACTGAAATCCCGGCGCATCGTTGCGTTGCGCCAGCGCACATTCAGGTCCCGCAGTGGACCGCTTTGTACCGTGTAGGCCAGCTCCGACTCACGGCCCCACTCCTTGCCATTGGTGATCGCCCCGGTGTGCACGTTATCGCCACTGATGTAGCGGTTCATCATGGTCAACCCGGGAATGCCCATTACCACGAAGTTGAAGTCGTGCCGCACCTGCCAGGACTTTTCCTTGGCGTTGTCGTAGCTGGCGTTGTAGCTGTCGTTGGCCAGGGTGCCGCCGCTGGTGCCGTTGACCCGCATCCAGGCGCTGTCGCCGGTGAGTTTCTGCAGGCCGATATAGAAGCTGTTGCCTTTGTATTTGGCCGAGAGCAGGGCGAACGCGGTTTTGTTGTCGAGGTCGCCGGCCAGGGCCTTGCCGTCTTCCTTGCCGGTGAAGAATCCGAGGTTGGCGCCCAGGGTCCAGTCGCCCACGGGCTGGCTGTGGGTGAGGTTGAAATACTGTTGCTGGTAGATGTCACTGAGTTCGGCGTACCACACGCCAACCTGGGTGCGCTTGTCGTTGAAGGTGTATTCGCCGCCGCCGAAGTTGAAGCGGTCCGAGGTGAATGCGGCTTTGCCGTTGAGAAACATGTCATCCATGCTCGCGTCGTTGCGCGGGCTGTTGCCGCGGAACTGGCCGCCATACAAGGTCAGGCCGGCGATTTCTCTGGACGTTACCTGGCCGCCGCGGAACGTTTGCGGCAGTGAGCGGCCGTCATCCGAGCGCAGGATCGGCAGTACCGGCATCCATTCGCCGACTTTCAATTCGGTGTTCGACAGCCTGGTTTTCAGCGCCACGCCCAGGCGCCCGAAGTTATCGGCAGGGCGGCCATCGCTGCGGGTCGGCAGCAGTTGGGTGCCGGCGGTACCTTTGCCGCCGTCGAGTTTCTGCGAGTACAGGCCCAGCACGTCCAGGCCGAAACCGACGGTGCCTTGGGTGAAGCCGGACCTGGCGTCGAGAATGAAGTTTTGCGTCCACTCCTCGGCCTTGCCCTGGGGGTAGGCGGGGTTGGTGAAGTTGCGGCTGAAGTAGGCGTTGCGCAGGTTGAGCGTGGCGGTGGCGTCATCGATGAAGCCTTCTGCCGAGGCGGTGGCGGGGAGGGTAAAGGCCAGGCTGCTCAAACCGATGGCGGCAAAACGGGTGGTGCCGGAGAACTGGCGGACGTGTTGGCTCACAGTGACGCTCCCTTGTCTTTTTGTTGTTTTTATTTTTTGTTATACGTTGTCGTACAACATTGGGGGCGATATTTGCGAGGTTTCAGGGGGTTGTCAATCGAAAGTTATACGATGACTCCCTGCGTGAAGGGAGTCAGGGGGGAAGGAGTTATCCCGTTGCAACCATGGGCGGCAAGGTGCCAAGCAGCGAAACGGCGGCTACCGCTGAAACACCTAGTAACCATTCAATCATCACGCTGGCCTTCAAGGCAGGCAGCCGCTGTTCACAGTTGTGAATCCGCAGGCGGTTCAGCAGCGCCAGGGCGAGCATGCCGAACACCAGCAGCACCTTGATCAACAGGATCAGGGCGAACCCTGTGAACAAGGGCGTCGGCCAGAACTGCCCGGTGAGCACCCGCACGTTGATCAATCCGGTCACCAGCAGCCCTGTCACCAGGCCATAACCGATGCCACTGAAGCGCTTGAGGATCGGCTCCAACGGATAGCGGGGCGATTGCCTGAGGATCAACACCAGCAGGAGCAGGCCGCCCAGCCAGGCACCGACACACACCAGGTGCACCACCTGATTGAGGATCAGCAACTGTCCGGCCATGCCATTGAGCATGGCGCCATGGCCCACCGGTGCCAGTGTCGCCAGCAGCAATGCACAGAGCGGCAGGCGCGACGCCTTCCACGGCGTCATCAGGCCCAGCACCAGCAGCACGTTCAGTAGCAAGTGCCAGGTCCAGACCTGGCCGAAGAAGGTTTTGCCCAGCACCAACTGCACGGTCGACCATTCCAGCGCGCCCAGGCCGACACCGGCCATGCTCGCGCTGATCAACAGCAGCCACGCCACCCCCGACACCAATGCCAGCCACGCCAACCCTTGGGTGATGCGCGACAGTTGGCGGTCCAGCACCGGTTGCGGTCCCGCGCCCAGCAGCCAGGGCCTGAACACGCAGGCCCCGAACATCAACAGCACGACGATGAAATGCAGGAAACGGCACAGCACCAGCAGGGTGGCCATGGATTATTGGCCGACCTTGAAGCTGTATTCACCGTTGCTCTTGTGGGTATCCACCGAGACCGCGTTCCACACTACTTTGTAGGTGCCGGCGGCCAAGGGTGCGGCCGGTGTCACCACCAATACTTTCTTGTCGGCGTCCGGGGTTTCCAGGCCCTTGATCGCGACTTCGGTGCCGTCCTTGCTCAGGGATACCTTGGTGAAGGTCGCTTCAACGCCTTCGCTGAACGTCAGGCGCAGGTCCTTGGGCGCAGCGACGCTGCTGTCGGCGGCAGGCTCCGAGCTTTTCAGGTGGGCGTGGGCAAACGCGGCCGAGGCGCCCAGCAGGGAAGCGAGCAGGGCAACGGTGGTGAGGGTCTTCTTGATCAACATTGTTCAATACCTTCAGGTGAGAGTCAGTCGTTCGGTAGTGCCATGTGCAACAAGGGGAAGGGCTTGCCTTCGCCATCGACGGGCGAGCGGCCGGTCTGGATAAAACCATAGTGCAGGTAGAAACCCACGGCCTGTGGATTCTGCTCGTTCACGTCGACCCGCAGGGTGTCGTGGCGGGCGCGGACGAAGTCCAGCAACTGGCGACCGATGCCCTGGCCGCGTCGGTTCGGGTCGATAAACAGCATCTCGACATTATTGCCGCCGGTGCCGACGAAGCCGCCAATGCCTTGGGTATCTTCGTACACCCACACTTCAAGTGCGGGCATCGGCAGGTAGCAGTCGCGTACCAGGGGCAGCAGGCGCTGGATGTCGTCTTCGCTGAGAAAGTCATGGGTGGCGCGCACCGAGCGTTCCCACAGTGCACCCAGCACCGGGTCGTCGCACGCGCTTCGCTGTCGAATAGTCATGGGGGATGATCCTTCGAGGGGATGGCGATGCTAACCAATCCGCTATCGACGGGGAAGGTTCTTGTACGAAGTTTCACAGTGGCGTGTCGCCGCGATCTAGAGCGGATGGTAGTCTTGAAGCCATGTTGTTGTCAGGGAGCCCTTATGGGCAATCACAAGATCGGTATTCGTCGGGTCAACGTCGAAAAGATTCTGCTGGCGGCTGAAAAGGTCTTCGCCGAGAAGGGCTATGGCAGCACCGCCATGGCCGACATCGCTGAAGAAGTGCAACTGCCGCGCTCCAACCTGCATTACTACTTCAGTACCAAGAGCGAGCTGTACAGCGCGGTGTTGTTCGACCTGCTGGAGGTGTGGAAGCAGGACGCCTTGTGCTTCGAGATGTTCGACGACCCGCGGGTGGTGCTCAGTAGCTACATCCGCGCCAAGATGCAACATTCCCGCAGCCGGCCTTATGGTTCGAAAGTCTGGGCGAATGAAATCATCCACGGCGCGCCAACCCTGGGGGAGGCGCTGGATGTGAGCCTGTATGACTGGGCCAAGATGAAGGAAGCGAAGATTCGCCAGTGGGTGGAGGACAAGCGGATTTTGCCGGTGGAGCCGTCGAGCCTGCTGTATATGATCTGGGCGTCGACCCAGCACTATGCCGACTTTGATCATCAGGTGAAGATCCTGAATGACCATCAGCCGTTGTCGGACATGCAGTTTGAGCGGGCGGTGCAGACGGTGACGAGTGTGATCCTGCGGGGGATTGGGTTGGAGCCCTAGATCGTTCCCACGCTCCGCGTGGGAGTGCCGCCCTGGACGCTCTGCGTCCGCTCTTAAGGTCGTGACGCGGAGCGTCAACGGATGCATTCCCACGCGGAGCGTGGGAACGATCATTCAGGCTACACCGCCTCGCGGTAGGGGTTCCTCGGATCCTGCGTCCAGTTCAAAAACGGCTTCCCGGTATCCACCGGCACCATCTCGATACAGTCCGCCACCGGGCAGGTGATCTGGCACAGGTTGCACCCCACGCACTCATCATCGATCACTTCGTATTTATGTGTCCCATCCGCCTGCTTCAAGCTGGCAATCGCCTGGTGCGACGTGTCTTCACAGGCAATATGGCAACGCCCACAGCCAATACATGCCGCCTGGTCAATTTTGGCGATCACCTGGTAATTGATATCCAGGTACTTCCAATCCGTCGTATTGCCCACCGCCCGCCCGGAAAATTCCTGCAGGCTGCTGTAACCCTGGCTGTCCATCCACCGCGACAGCCCGTCCTTCATTTCTTCGACAATCCGAAACCCATGCAGCATCGCCGCCGTGCACACCTGCACCGCGCCGCAGCCCAGCGCGACGAATTCCGCTGCATCGCGCCAGTTGCCAATCCCGCCAATCCCGCAGATCGGCAAGCCTTGTGTCTGTGGGTCCCGGGCAATCTCCGCCACCATGTTCAGCGCGATGGGTTTCACCGCCGAGCCGCAGTAACCCCCGTGGGTGCTTTGGGTGCCGACCATCGGCAGGGCGACCATGCGCTCCAGGTCGACACTGGTGATGGAGTTGATGGTGTTGATCAGCGACACCGCATCCGCGCCCCCGCGATACGCTGCCCGCGCCGCCACGCGTATGTCGGTGATGTTCGGCGTGAGCTTGACGATCACCGGCAGCGAGCAATAGGTCTTGCACCAGCGCGTCACCTGTTCCACATACTCCGGCACCTGGCCCACCGCCGCGCCCATGCCGCGTTCCGGCATGCCGTGGGGGCAGCCGAAGTTCAGCTCGATGCCGTCGCAGCCGGTGGCTTCCACCAGTGGCAGGATGTGTTTCCACGACTCCTCAACACACGGCACCATCAATGACACGATCAGCGCGCGGTCCGGCCAGTCCTTTTTCACCTGGGTGATTTCCCGCAGGTTGATCTCCAGGGACCTATCGGTAATCAGCTCGATATTGTTGATGCCGAGCACTTCACGGTTGGCGCCAAAGTGCGCCGAGTAGCGCGATGAGACGTTGACCGCGGCCGGGTCTTCGCCGAGGGTTTTCCAGACCACGCCGCCCCAGCCTGCTTCAAAGGCGCGGACCACGTTGTAGGCCTTGTCGGTAGGCGGCGCGGAGGCCAGCCAGAACGGATTGGGGGCTTTGATGCCGGCGAATACAATCGAGAGATCGGCCATTACGCAGCCTCCACATTCAGCATGAGTTGAGCGTGCATGGCTTGCGCGGCCAGCTTGCCGTGTTGCACGGCCTGGACGGTGAGGTCCTGGCCGAGGCTGACGCAATCGCCGCCGGCGTACACACCGGGGATGCTGGTGCGCAGCTGTTCGTTGACGAAGATCCGATCGCCCTGGCGTTGCAGTTGGTGGGCCAGCGGGTCGTGCAGCGCCTCGTCGTCGAAGCCTTGGCCGATGGCCTTGAAGATCGCGTCGGCGGCCAGTTCGAAGGTCTCGCCGGTGGCTTGCAGGCGGCCATCGACCATGCGGGTGCGGGCGAAACGCATGCCGCGCACATGGCCCTGGTCGTCGAGCAATACTTCTTCGGGCTGGGCCCAGGTCAGCAGGCGTACCTGGTTGGCCTTGGCGATGTCCTGCTCATGGCCGGTGGCGCCCATTTCAGCCAGGCCACGGCGATACACCAGGTTGACGTCGCGAGCACCGAGGCGGGCCATTTGCACCGCCATGTCGATGGCCGTGTTGCCGGCGCCGAGCACGATGCAACGGTCGGCCAGGGGCAGTTGACTGAGGTCGTCGGCCTGGCGCAGTTCACGGATGTAGTCGGTGGCGGCGAGCAGGCCGGGGGCGTCTTCGTGTGGCAGGCCGAGCTGTTTGCTGGCAGCCAGGCCAAGGCCGAGGAACACTGCATCGAACTGCTGGTGCAGTTCGCTCAAGGTCAGGTTGTCGCCCAGACGCTGGCCGTGACGGATCTCGATGCCGCCAATTTGCAGGAGGAAATCCAGTTCCTTTTGCGCGAAGTCATCCACCAGCTTGTACTTGGCGATCCCGTATTCATTCAGGCCGCCGGCTTTTTCCCGGGCTTCGAAAATCACCACGTCATGGCCGTGCAAGGCGCTGCGATGGGCGCAGGACAACCCCGCAGGCCCGGCGCCGACCACCGCGATGCGCTTGCCGGTGGGCGCGGCGCGCTGGAACGGGTGTTCGCTGAAGTGCGCGTTGTCCACCGCGTAACGCTGCAACAGGCCGATCAGTACCGGGGCGCATTCCTCGGCGTTGTTGCGCACGCAGGCTTGCTGGCAGAGGATTTCCGTCGGGCAGACCCGGGCGCAACTGCCGCCGAGGATATTCGCCGAGAGAATCTTCTGTGCGGCGCCCTGGACGTTCTCCGTGTGGATATTGCGGATGAACGACGGGATATCGATCTCGCTGGGGCACGCGTTAACGCACGGCGCGTCGTAGCAGTAGAGGCAGCGCGAGGCTTCCAGTTGGGCTTGCCGGGCATTGAGCGGCGGCGCCAGGTCGGTGAAATGCGCGGCGAGGGCCGCCGCATCTTCATGGGGGTGGGGAAGATGGTTCAGGGTCTGGATCACGGTATTGGCCTCACGGTTTTTGAGGTGCTGCCTCTGGTGGGCAGTGGTTTTTTTGTTGCCGGTACCGGCCTCTTCGCGAGCAAGCCCGCTCCCACATTCGACTGCATTTATCCTGTTGGAATGGGGGCGAATGTGGGAGCGGGCTTGCTCGCGAATGGCGGCCTCAGCGTTTCACAGCAACCGGCCTGGAACGCTCCGCCCGCTTGCTCAACTGCTCAAACACCGGCGGATACGTCGGCCGTTCGATATACCGACCCGCACCCCGTTCGGCGCGCAAATCCCCATCCGCCCAGACCAGCTTGCCCTGGCTGATGGTATGGCTCGGCACGCCGCGCACGGTCTTGCCTTCGAAGATGTTGAAGTCGACTTTCTGGTGGTGAGTCTTCGCGGAAATGGTCCGTGTGCCTTGCGGGTCCCACAGCACCAGGTCAGCATCGGCCCCCACGCGGATCGCTCCTTTGCGTGGATACAGGTTGAAGATCTTCGCGGTGTTGGTAGACGTCAGCGCAACGAATTCCTGCATCGACAAGCGCCCAGTGTTCACGCCCTCATCCCACAACAGCGCCATGCGGTCTTCGATACCGGCAGTGCCATTGGGAATTTTGCTGAAGTCATCCCGCCCGGCGGCTTTTTGCTCGGCGCAGAAGCAGCAATGGTCGGTGGCGGTGGTGTGCAGGTTGCCCGATTGCAGGCCATGCCACAGTGCCTCCTGATGCCCGCGCGGGCGGAAGGGCGGGCTCATCACATAGCCGGCGGCGGTCTGCCAGTCGGGGTGTTGATACACGCTGTCGTCCAGCAGCAGATGCCCGGCCAATACTTCGCCGTACACCGGCTGGCCCTTGCTGCGGGCGTAGGTGATTTCATCCAGCGCTTCCTTGGTGGACACGTGCACCAGGTACAGCGGCGTGCCGATGGTTTCGGCAATCCTGATCGCCCGGCTGGCGGCTTCACCTTCCACCTGCGAAGGCCGCGACAACGGATGCGCTTCAGGCCCGGTAATGCCCTGGGCCATCAGCTTGCGTTGCAGGTGATACACCAGCTCGCCGTTTTCGGCATGCACCGTCGGTACCGCACCCAGTTCCAGGCAGCGTTCGAAGCTCGCCACCAAGGTGTCGTCCGCGGCCATGATCGCGTTCTTGTACGCCATGAAATGCTTGAAGCTGTTGATGCCGTGTTGGCTCACCAACTCGGCCATTTCCTCGCGGACCTGCTCGCTCCACCAGGTAATGGCGACGTGAAAGCCGTAGTCGGACGCCGACTTCTCGGCCCAGCCGCGCCACTGATGGAAGGCTTCCAGCAGGGATTGCTGCGGGTTGGGAATCACGAAGTCGATGATCGACGTGGTGCCGCCCGCCAACCCGGCGGCCGTGCCACTGAAAAAATCTTCACTGGCCACGGTGCCCATGAAGGGCAACTGCATATGGGTATGGGGGTCGATGCCGCCGGGCATCAGGTATTGACCGCTGCCGTCGAGTATCTCGGTGCCGGCGGGAATATCCAGATCAGTGCCAATGGCGCGGATTAGACCGTCTGCGCATAAAACATCGGCTCGGTAACTTTCATCATGGGTAATAACGGTAGCGCCACGGATCAACAGCGACATGTCGAGTTCCTCACAGGCTTGACCGGCTTGTGCCAGTTCTAAGTGTTGTCATGCATCGCGCCGCTGGAAAGTTAATTCCTGTCAGCGGTGACAGGAATAGAAGCTAGCCCGAGTTTTTCGAATGAGCAAGAATATTTTTTATAAGCTTATATATTTATTAAGTGATTGATTTTTAACGATAAAAAATCAAAATCACCAAAATGTAGCGGCCTCTCACCATTTTGACGCACTTGACAGGTTCCCAATATGAGCAACATTTCCTATTGCAAATCAGACGCTTGAGACATGCCTCTTGACGGGGCCGGTAAATAAAAATAATTGTGTTGCACCAGATTGAGTCTTGATGGTTCGGACAACTTCTGCGTTATTTGGCCTGAGTAACGCTGAAAGTAACGAGGGGCTCTCCGGTCGAGACAATAAAGCTGATAAACATCAGCAAGTTATGCAAGCGGTGCGGGCAGGTTGACGGTTTACGGCACGGTTATTGAGTGCGGTGGCGGTTGGCCGGGTCCCGGATGTCATGTTGTCAACGAGGTACTCCGGCCATTCCGTGCATGTCACGGGATGAGCAAAAATAATTCGAAAAAACCGTGGAGCGGCCATGCAACAGAACAGATCGCAAGTCATTGAGCGCAACGGCCTGTACGAACTCGACGCCGGCCCCGACGTCCTCGACAGCCCCCGCTACAACCACGACATGGCACCGACCAAGGTGCGCGAACGCACCTGGAACAAGTGGCATATCACCGCGCTGTGGATCGGCATGTCGGTGTGTGTGCCGACCTACACCCTGGGCGGCGTGCTCACCGCGTACTTCGGGTTGTCGGTGGGCGAGGCGCTGATGGCGATCCTGCTGGCCAATATCGTGGTGCTGATCCCGCTGACCCTCAACGCCTTCCCCGGTACCAAGTACGGCATCCCGTTTCCGGTGTTGTTGCGCTCGTCCTTCGGCGTGCTCGGCTCCAACGTGCCGTGCCTGATCCGCGCGTTGGTGGCGTGTGGCTGGTTCGGTATCCAGACGATGTTTGGCGGCCTGGCGATCCACCTGTTCCTGGGGTCGATTTTCGAGGGTTGGAAATCCCTTGGCGGCACCGGTGAAGTGATCGGCTTCATGATCTTCTGGACCCTGAACCTGTGGGTGGTATTGCGTGGCGCCGAGTCGATCAAATGGCTGGAAACCCTGTCGGCACCGCTGCTGGTGGCGGTGGGTATCGGGCTGCTGGTGTGGGCGCTGCCGAATGTGTCGCTGACCGAGTTGATGGCGATCCCTCCCAAGCGTCCCGAAGGCGCGAGCCTCACCGGCTACTTCATGGCGGGCCTGACGGCGATGGTGGGTTTCTGGGCCACCTTGTCGTTGAACATCCCCGACTTCAGCCGCTACGCCAAGAGCCAGAAAGACCAGATCCTCGGGCAGATATTCGGCCTGCCGCTGACCATGTTCCTGTTCGCCGCCCTCGGCGTAATCATGACCGCCGCCTCGGTGAAACTGGTGGGCGTCAGCGTCTCCGACCCGGTCACCCTGATCGGCCATATCCAGAGCCCGGTGTGGGTGGCCGTGGCGATGGCGCTGATCATCATCGCCACCTTGTCCACCAACACCGCGGCGAACATCGTCTCGCCCACCAACGACTTCCAGAACATCGCCCCCAAGCTGATCAACCGCACCACGGCGGTGGTGCTCACCGGCCTGGTGGGCCTGGCGCTGATGGCCCACGAACTGCTGAAAAAGCTCGGGCTGATCATCTCCGACGTGAGCCTGGAAACCGTCTATTCCAACTGGTTGCTGGGTTACTCAAGCCTCTTGGGGCCGATCGCCGGGATCATGGTGGTGGACTATTTCATCATCAAGAAACAGCAACTGGACCTCGCCGGTTTGTATCGCGATGACGTGTACCCGGCGTGGAACTGGCATGGCTTCCTGGCGTTTGGCGTGCCGGTGGTGTTGACGTTGCTGTCCCTGGGCAGCGACGCGTTCAGCTGGTTCTACAGCTATGGCTGGTTCACCGGCTCGGCGCTCGGTGGCCTGTTGTATTACGCCCTCTGCATGAAACGCGGGGCTCGTGTGGTCGCGGTGAAAACACCGCTTTAATCGATGTGGAATGCAATCAAATGTGGGAGCGGGCTTGCTCGCGAATACGGTGTGCCAGTCGCCAGATGTGTTAGCTGAATCACCGCCTTCGCGAGCAAGCCCGCTCCCACATTTTTGATCGCAGTCCTCCAGTGAGAGTCTGGTCAAATTCATAAGAACTACTGCCTGAGGAGATCTCTATGAACGCTGCCATAGACGTTCTGCAATCCACCCATCAGCACATCAACCGCGATCGTCTGTGGCTGTCCCTGATGGAACTCGCCAAGCTCGGCGCCACCCCCAAGGGCGGCGTCTGCCGCCTGGCCCTGACCGACCTCGATCGCCAGGCCCGCGACCTGTTTGTGAAGTGGTGCGAGGAAGCGGGCTGTACCGTGACCATCGATGGCGTCGGTAACATCTTCGCCCGCCGGCCCGGGCGCAATCCCCAGTTGCCGCCGGTGATGACCGGCAGCCATATCGACACCCAGCCCACCGGCGGCAAGTTTGATGGCTGTTTTGGTGTGCTGGCGGGCGTTGAGGTATTGCGCACCCTCAATGACCTGAAGGTGGAAACCGAAGCGCCGCTGGAAGTGGTGGTGTGGACCAACGAAGAAGGCTCGCGCTTTCCTCCATGCATGATGGGCTCCGGGGTGTTTGCCGAGAAATTCACCCTGGCCGACACGCTGGCCAAGACGGATGCCGATGGCGTGACCGTGGGCGATGCGCTGAATGCCATTGGGTATGCCGGATCACGCCCGGTGAGCGGGCACAAGGTGGGCGCATATTTCGAAGCACATATCGAGCAAGGTCCGATTCTTGAGGATGAAAAGAAAACCATCGGTGTGGTGCTGGGCGCCCTTGGCCAGAAATGGTTCGACCTGAAACTGCGGGGTGTCGAGGCGCATGCGGGGCCGACCCCGATGCACCTGCGCAAGGATGCCCTGGTCGGTGCCGCGGCCGTGGTGGCTGCAGTTAACGCGGCGGCGTTGGGTCATCAGCCTCACGCCTGCGGCACCGTCGGTTGCCTGCAAGCGTATCCGGGCTCACGCAACGTCATTCCTGGCGAAGTGCGCATGACCTTGGACTTCCGCCATCTGGAACCGGCGCGGTTGGATTCGATGATTGCCCAGGTGCGCAAAGTGATTGACGAAACCTGCGCCAAGCACGGCCTCACGTTCGAGATGACACCCACCGCTGACTTCCCGCCGCTGTACTTCGACAAAGGCTGCGTGGATGCCGTGCGTGATGCGGCCAATGGGTTGGGGTTGTCCAACATGGATATCGTGAGCGGGGCAGGGCATGACGCGATTTTCGTCGCGGAACTGGGGCCCGCGGGGATGATCTTTGTGCCGTGTGAAGGTGGCATCAGCCATAACGAAATCGAGAACGCGGCGCCGGATGATTTGGCGGCGGGGTGTGCGGTGTTGCTGAGGGCGATGGTGGCAGCTTCGGTGGCAATCGCCAGCGGTAAGTTGGCTGCCTGAGTACGTCCAGTCACTGCGATAAAATGTGGGAGCGGGCTTGCTCGCGAAGGCGGTGTGTCAGCCAGCATATCCGGTGCTGACCCACCGCATTCGCGAGCAAGCCCGCTCCCACAGTTGATCACTGTCGTTCTTGAGACAGGTATCAGGCGTCGGGCTTCCAGCCTCCGCCCAGCGCCGTCACCAAACCCACACTCGCCTGCAACTGCCGCGTCTGCACCGCCTGCAACGTGCGCTGCGCCTGCAACGCTGCGGTCTGCGCCGTCACCACATCCAGATAACTCAGAGCCCCCGCCAGATAACTGTTCATCCAGCGCTTTCTGCTGCAAATCCGGCAGTTGCCCCTAGTTATCTTTAACCTTGCGCACGGCGCGTAAAACCTGGCTGAGGTAGTGGGCCGAGGCCTCTTCAAACTCGGCCTTGGCTTGGCACTCAGGCGCCCGCCGTCGAAGATCGGCAGGTTTACCAAGGACCCCAGAGCCCAGTGGATACTGGTAACTGCAGATAATGGGTTAAATAGTATGAAGGTCACATCCGAGCAGCTTGTGTGAAAGTTCCCTTTTTCATTTTTCCGTTATCGGTGCTACCTGAAGGTGTTAGTTTTTTTTGCAAGCACCTAACCGTTTTGCTAGCTATTTACTTTTGCAATGTTTTGATAGGGTCAAATGCATCGGAATAAATGCTTGGGTTAAAGGAGGAATAATGAAGCTAGGTGATATAGGAGATACGCCACTTGTGGAGGTTAAAAGCGACAGCGGAAATCGGGTGTTTTCAAAGTGCGAGTTTATGAACCCGTCGGGCAGTCATAAGGATAGAACCTACTTGAGTATCATTACCAAGCTAGAGGCATCGGGGGTTATTCAACCTGGCATGATACTGGTGGATAGTTCCACAGGGAACGGAGGTGCCGCGCTCGCATGGATAGGCAGAGAAAAAGGTTATTCAATAAGAGTTTTTATGCCAGAGGGCATGACGCAGGAACGCAAAGCACAAATTTTATCTTATGGGGCACAAATAACCGAAACTCCAAAGGAAGAGTTTTTAGCTGGAGCGGCTACGATGGCCAAAAAGTTTTCCTCAGAAGCACTAGAAGGAAATACCTACTTTCTGGATCAGTCCAATACGCTACTAAATAAAGAGGCATGGCACGGCTGTGGCGAAGAAATCGTCAATGCACTAAAAAAGATGAATGTCATACCTGACTTTTTCATATGCTCCATCGGTACAGGGGGAACGTTTTCCGGTATTGCAGAAGTGTTGAAACGAGAATACAAAGAAATTAAAGCTATAGGTATAGAGGTCAAAAGTTCGGCACCTCTCTACGCGATGAAGAAAAATACGGCTTTTAAGCATCGTCCTCATAATCTTATGGGGCTGGGGGCTGGAGTATTATCCATTAATACGATACCTGAACTTGTAGATGAGGTGAGGTTAGTGGATGGCGCCCGGTCTTGGCAGCGCATGAAGCAATTTATCGTTGATTCGGGTATCCAGATTGGACCAACTTGCGGCGCAAATTTATTGGTCTGTGACGAGATTATTCGGGAGTGTAACAATCAAAATATCGTGACTCTATTTTTTGATAGTGCGTGGAAATATAGAAGTCGCTGGGATGGTATTTATCCAGAATACAGGGAGGATTGAAAAAATGTTACTTGAAGATGTTTATAGGAACGCCGATGTTGTGAATTCTGGAAAAGCATTGACTACGGTTAATGAATTTGCGGATCAGATTCCCGCGCTGCGGCCACAAGTTTTGATGGAAGTCGCTCAGAGGTCAATTAGGCTTATGGATCTGACTGCTACTAAAATTGTTACTGAGGAGGATAAAGGGGCACCTCTCGCCACAGCGGTTTCGTTATTGACTGGCATTCCTCTTGCGATGGCGCGCTGGTATCCCTATAGCCTGGGTTGTCTAAATGAGCAGGTTGTGGATATTAGTTCAGAATACTTTGACGGGAAACTATATCTCAACGGAATAGGTCGCGATGATCGAGTTGTCATCGTTGATGATACGTTGAGTACCGGGGGGACGATTGTTTCATTGGTTGACGCCGTTAGAGCAAGTGGCGGGGAAGTTTTAGGTGTTATCTGTGCAGTAGAAAAAGTAGGCAGCGGAGGAATCGGGGAAGTGTTTGAGAAAACTGGGATTTTGGTAAAAACTATAATAAAAATCAATGTGAGGGCTGGAGGTGTTGAGGTGATTGACTGATGCGGATTTTAGATGGCATCAAGACGATGAAGCAATTCGAAGCCCGTCAAGGTTGCACACCATCTGGTGATTTAAATGAGTAGCTTGATGCGGCGCGGAATGGTGCTTGGGCTGATTTTTTGCTTTATCAGTGCTGCATTTGACGTGTATGTGGCTTTTGTTACCCAAATGATAAATCCCTTGGTAGTCATTTTTTACTGCTTCAGTTTTTCAGGAGCGTTTTTTCTAAGTTTTACGCTCTTGCGAAGTAACAAAAAACTTATCATAAAACTGTGCGAAAACATATTGTTAGTTTTTTTAGTCAATGTTGCAGTTCTATTGAACTGGGGCGGCCTGTTCTACGCACTCCGTTACCTGGAACCTGCCGTTGTCGGCGTGGCCTCAGTGGCATGCGGGCCGGCGCTAACGCTCATCCTCTCTGCTTTTGATAAAAACAGGGTTAAAACCGCGTTGGCGGATACATTGATTTCCTGGCTGGTACTGATTTCCGTGGGAATCATGTTGTTCAAGTCATTCATGGGTGACAGTGGTGTGTCTTCCACCACTACCGCGCAGCGAATGCTTGGCATCGTCAGCGTTCTGGTGTGCGCGTTGGGCACCGTGATGTATACGATCGTCTCGAAAAAGCTATTCGCTCGACAGTGGGTTGTTTATGAAATTCTGGCGGTCCGAAATGTGGTGATGATCATTGCCTGTGTCGTCTTGATTCCCGCGACGGGTGTCGGTTTTGCCTTGGGCCCTGAGCTGTTCTGGCCGATGCTGACGTTAGTGGTGATTGGCCATTTGCTGCCGATTTATCTGATTCAAAAAACCATTCATTATCTCAGTGCTATCCATGTCTCGCTGTTACTGCTGACACTGCCGGTGTTTGTCCTGCTGCTTCAATATCTCGACACACGAGTGGAGTTTTCGGCAGCCAGTGTCACGGCGGTTGGCGTCATTATTTTTTTACTCTCTGGACGAGCAATCGCAAGTCTGTATCTCGAAAGGCGGGGATTGAGATGAGCAGAGTCGTGATAGTCGATGGTTTTTCATCCGGTAAGTTTGTCGCGAAAGCGTTGCGTGAGCGAGGCTGTACGTTGATCCATGTGGCGTCGTCCGCGACGCTCGATGATTATTACTACATGGGTTTCGATGCCTCGATTTATGAATGTCTGATCGTCAATAAGCAGTTGGAAGCGACGGTCGAACGCGTTGCGACGTTCGATCCCCAGTACATCATCGCTGGGGCTGAAACCGGTGTGTTGTTGTCTGATTGGCTCAACGAGCAGCTCAATCTTCCTTATCGCAACCAATTCAACCGAACTCAGGCGCGCAGGAACAAGTTTGAAATGATCCGTTGTGTCGCCGACGCTGGGCTGCCAGCCGCGCAACAGGCTATCGTTGAGTCATGGAATGCGGCCAAGGCCTGGATCCTGGGGCATGGCAGGTTTCCCGTGGTGCTGAAACCTCTGGATAGTGCAGGCGCGGATGGGGTTTATATTTGCGATGATTTGCAAGATTGTGAGGTCGCCTTCGGAAAGGTTTTGGGAACGACCAATCGACTCAATATTAGGAACGCTCAGGTCCTGATCCAGGAATATTTGGTTGGTGTGGAATATGTTGTGAATATGGTCTCCCTGGGCGCGAGGCAGATGGTCACTGAAGTGGTGAGATACCGAAAGGAGCGGCTGGACAGCGGTAGCGTCATTTACGACATTGATGAACTGGTCAGCCCTGCCGAGCCTGAGTGTGAGCTGCTGGTCGACTACACCCGCAAGGTCGTCAGAAGCCTGGGCATTGAAAATGGCCCTAGCCACGCGGAGGTTATGCTGACCGAAAAAGGTCCCAGACTTGTGGAGATCGCAGCGCGCACCGACGGAATTCTTCGTCCTGAAGTATCCGAACAGACGACAGGACTGGGGCAGATTCGCGCCACGGTTATGTCCATCGTTGAGCCGGAACAATTTGAGCGCTTGCTTGACGCCCAGGTAGGTTATGAATTGTTGCTGCACAGCTATAACGTCTGCCTAATCAATCGTTCGCCGGGTTGTTTCACCAAAGAGCTGTTTTTAAGCGAGCTTCTGAAGCTCGAGTCCTATTTTTATTCGGTGTTCTACGTTGGCAGCGGGCAGCCGATTGGCATGACCAAAGACGTATTCAGCCAACCGGGTACCATTTATTTGGTGCATGCCGACAACGCGGTCATCAAGGCGGATTATTTGAAGCTTCGAGCACTCGAGGCTGTGGGAGCCTACTTGGCGCCCTGACGTCCGGATCAACAAAACTCCCGTATGTGATCCCGGTTGTAGGAAGCAACCTCACGCCCCAGGCAACCAGCCGCCGCCCAGCGCCGTCACCAAACCCACACTCGCCTGCAACTGCCGCGTCTGCACCGCCTGCAACGTGCGCTGCGCCTGCAACGCCGCCGTCTGCGCCGTCACCACATCCAGATAGCTCACAGCCCCCGCCTGGTAACTGTTCATCGCCAGTGCCTGTGTGTGCTCGGCGGCATTCGCGGCGGCTTGTTCGTCCATCGCCTCCTGCTGCAAGTCGCGCAGTTGCCCAAGGTTGTCTTCCACCTCACGCACGGCTCTTAACACCTGGCTGCGATAGTGCGCCGAAGCCTCTTCAAACTCCGCCTTGGCCTGGCGCTCATTGGCGCTCAACCGGCCGCCATCAAAGATCGGCAGATTCACCAGCGGCCCCAGCGCCCAATACCGATTGGCGGCGGAGAACAAGTTGCCCACACCTTGGGTCTGCCCGCCAATCAAGCCGGTCAAACTGAAATCCGGGTACCACGCCGCCTTGGCCACGCCGATATTCGCGTTGGCCGCAAACACCCGCCGTTCCGCCGCCGCAATATCCGGCCGACGTTGCAGCAACTGGCTCGGCAACTGCTGTGGAATTCCCGGCAAGGCGATCAATTGCTGGCTCGGCGGCAGCTGGAATTCACTGGCGGATACGCCCACCAATTCACCAATCGCATGCTCGGTGAGATTGCGTTGACCGCGCACATCGTCAAGCTGCGCCTGTGCTTCAGCCAGCTGATTCTGCGCCCGGGTCAGGTCGAGCTCCGAGGCGATCTGCCCCTCGTACCGGCTGCGGGTCAGTTTCAGCGCCTGGCCAAAATCATCCAGCGAACTGCTGAGAATCCGGCTCTGGGCATCCAGTCCGTTGAGCTGCACGTACAGCGTCGCCAACTGATGCTGCAGGCTCAGGCGTGCCACCGCCAAATCATCCCCGGAGGCTTGGGCCTGTGCATCGCCAGCCGCCACCTGGTTGCGGATTTTGCCCCACAGATCCAGATCGAAGCTCAGCGCAAACCCCGCCGTGTTGCTGTTGTACACCGAAGGCTGGGTATCACCCCGCAGTGGCCGATTGTCCGATTGCCGCTGGCGCAACGGTTGCGCGCTGGCGGTTATTTGCGGGAACAGCCCGGCATGCAACTGGCTGGCATACGCCTGGGACGCATCGAAATGCGCCAGCGCCGCCGCCAGGTCCGGGTTGGCCTTGAGCAGTTGTTCCTGCAGGTCGTTCAGGCGCGGGTCCTGGTAAAGCTGCCACCACTTCGGCGCCAGTTGGTCGGACGGTTGTGCGCTGTGCCACGGACCGTCGCTGGTCTGTTCGCGGTACTTGGCCGGCAGGTCGATGGTTGGCGTCTTGTAGGTGGGCGCCAGCGAGCAACCGTGCAGTGCCACCAATACCAGGGCGGCGAGGGGTTTAAGCCTTGGGCGCATGGGCACCTCCGGCATCGGCCATTTGCACGGCGTCGCCTTCGCGCAGTGCGTCGGGTGGGTTGTCGACTACGCGGTCAGTGGGTTTCAGGCCCTGGTCAATCACCAGGCGCTCGCCGAGGTCGAGGCCGATGTGGATGTCTTGCAGGTGCACGTGGTTCTTGGCGTCCAGTACCGCGACCTGGGTGCCTTCGGCCCGGAAGATCAGGGCGCTGGCCGGGATGCTCACGCCATGGGTATCCGCCGGAATCGCCAGGGTGGCTTCGGCGTAGTCGCCGGGCAGCAACTTGCCGTCCGGGTTGTCGGCCACGAACTGTGCGAGCAGGGTGCCGGAGCGGCGGTCGATGGCGGTGGAGTCGCCCATCAGCTTCGCGCTGAAGTGTTCGCCGGGGTGCTCGGGTACCGTCAGTTGGGCGGCCAGCCCGGGATGAATCACCGCGGCGTAGTTCTGCGGCACCGGCACGTAGAGGCGCAGTTGGTGGGTGTCGGCGATGTCGAACAGTTCCGGATCGCTGTCGCTGTCAGCCTTGATCAACTGGCCGATGTCGGTGTTGCGCGCGGTGATCACACCGGCGAATGGCGCGCGAATGGTCTTGTAGTCTTCCAGCGCCGAGAGCCGCGCATAGTCAGCCTCGGCGGCCTGGGCGTTGGCCTTGGCCGCCAGCGCGTTGGAGGTTTTTTCATCGGCCTCCTGGCGCGATACCGAATGGCTGTCCAGCAGGTTTTTCCAACGGGTGGCAGTGGTTTCTGCCAGTCGTGCGTTGGCCTGTTCCTGCACCATGCGCGCGTGGGTTTGCGCTACTTGCTGGTCGAGGTCGGGGCTGTCGATCTCGGCGAGAATCTGCCCGGCCTTGACCTGGCTGCCGATGTCGACTTTCCAGTCTTTCAGGTAACCGCTGACCCGCGCATGAATCGGTGCCTTGCTCCAGGCTTCCAGATGCGCGGGCAGGCGCAGGGTGTCGCCGGCCGCGTTCTGTTTGGGCTGGAACACCAGCACCTGCGGCACGGCGGCGGTTTCGGTCCAGGCGGTGACGGATTTTTCATGCATCGTACGGGCGTGCAGGCCGTTGGCGACCAACAGGGCGGCCAGTGTCAGGCCGCCGACACCCATGAGCATCAGACGCTTGCGCGAGGGTTTGTGATCAGACGACATGTGAAGTTTCTCCAGCAGCAGCGCGAGTAGGGTGACGACCGTGGACCAGGCTGAAGACCACGGGTACAAACAGCAAAGTGGCAGTGGTGGCGAGGATCAGGCCGCCGATCACGGCACGTCCCAGCGGCGCGTTTTGTTCTTCGGACAAGGCCAGCGGCAACATGCCGATGATCATCGCCAGGGCGGTCATGCAGACCGGGCGGAAACGGGTGTAGCCGGCTTCCAGTGCGGCCTTGAGTGCATCGCCATGTTCGGCCAGGCGCTCTCGGCAGAAGCTCACCACCAGGATCGAGTTGGCGGTGGCCACGCCCATACAGAGGATGGCCCCCGTGAGTGCGGGCACCGACAATGACGTGCCGCTGAGGAACAGCATCCACACGATCCCCGCCAGCGCTGCCGGCAGTGCGGTGATGATCACGAACGGGTCGGTCCAGGACTGGAAGTTGACCACGATCAGCAGGTAGATCAGCACCACCGCACCGAGCAGGCCGAAGCTCAAGCCGTTGAACGCTTCATGCAGCGCATCGATCTGCCCGTGCAGGCTGATGGTCGCGCCTTTGGGGCGCATCGGGGCCATGTCGTTCAGCACTTTTTGCACATCGCTGGCGACGCCGCCGAGGTCGCGGCCTTGCACGTTGGCGTACAGGTCCAGGGTCGGCTCGATGTTGTAGTGGGTCACCACCGCCGGGCTTTGTACCCGCGAGATGGTCGCCACGCCGCCGAGGATCTGCGACTGACCATCGGCACCGGTTACCGGCAACGCTTCCAGGGACGGCAGGCTGTCGAGGCGGTATTGCGGGGTGGCTGCCACGATCGAATACGACACGCCGTTGGCCGGGTTGAGCCAGAACGTTGGTGCGGTTTGCGAGCTGCCGGCCAGGGACGCAACCATGCTGTTGGTTACGTCACGCTCGGTGATGCCCAGGCCGTTGGCACGCATGCGGTCCACGTTGACTTGCAGTGACGGGTAGCCGGTGGACTGCTGGATGCGCAGGTCGGCAATGCCCGGTATGTGTTTCAGGCGACGTTCCAGTTCGATGGCGTAGGCGCGGTTTTCTTCATCGCTGCGCCCGGAGATTTTCACGTCCAGCGGGGCCGGCGAACCGAAGTTGAGGATCTGGCTGCTGATGTCTGCCGGGAGGAATGCGAACTGGCTGCCGGGGAAGCTTTCGGGCAACGCTTCACGCAGTTTTTTCACGTAGTCGGCGGTGGGCGCATGGTCCTTTTTCAGGGTGACCTGGATATCGCCGTCCTGTGGGCCGATGGTGCCACTGCTGCTGTAGGCCATGTCGATGCCGCTCAGCGGGATGCCGATGTTGTCGACGATGGTGTCCAGTTCGTCGGCCGGAACGATCTCGCGAATCCGCGCTTCGATCCGGTCAAAGGCCGCCGCGCTCTCTTCGATGCGTGTGCCCAGCGGCAAGCGCACGTGCAGGGCCATGGCCCCGGCGTCGGTGGCCGGGAAGAAGTCCTGACCCAGGCTTGGCAGCAGCAGGAACGAGGCAAGGATGCACGCCAGAAAACCCACGATGAATCGCTTGCGTGCGCCCAGGGCGAGGGTCAGCAGGCCGTGATAAACGTCCCGCACGTTGGAGAAGTGACGCTCAAAACCCTGCTGGAAATTCAGCACCGATTGCAGCACCGCGTTGCGCTGCGGTTTGTGCTGGTCGCCCTCGTGATGGTTGATGAATTCATCTTCCGGGTGATGACCTTCACCTTGCTCCGGCACGTGCGGCTTGAGCAGGAACATCGCCAGGGTCGGCACCAGGGTTCGCGACAGAATGAACGAGCTGGCCATGGCGAAAATCACCGCCAATGCCATCGGGCGGAACAGGTAGCCGGCGATGCCTTGCAGCATGAACATCGGCACAAACACGATGCAGATACACAGCAGGGACACGAACGCCGGGCCGACGATTTGCTTGGCGCCGTCGAGGATCGCGTCCTTCACCGCCTTGCCTTGTTCCAGGTGCCAGTTGATGTTCTCGATGGTCACTGTGGCGTCGTCCACCAGGATCCCCACCGCCAACGCCAGCCCGCCGAGGGTCATGACGTTGAGGGTTTGCCCGGTGGCCGCCAGCAGGGCGATGGCCGAGAGTACCGCGAGGGGAATCGACGCGGCGATGATGATGGTCGAGCGCCAGCTGCCGAGGAACAGCAGGATCATCGCACTGGTCAGCAAGGCGGCGATGATGCCTTCCTGGGCCACGCTGCCCACCGACTGTTTGACGAACACCGAGGCGTCGCCGAGCAGCGAGGTCTTCAGCGACGGCGGCAGGGTTTCATTGATGCGCGGCAGCATCTGGCGGATGCCGTCGATGATCGACAGGGTGGAGATGCTGCCGTTTTTCAGGGCCGGCATCAGCACCGCACGGTGGCCGTCGACGCGCACGATGTTGGTCTGCGGCGGCGAGCCGTCACGCACGTGGGCCACCTGGCCGATGGTGATGATCGCACCGTCGACTGTCTTGATCGGCAAGTCGTTGAGCTCATCAATCGCCTTCGGGCTGTTGTTGAGCAAAATCGTGTATTCGTTGGGGCCGAGTTTGGCGGTACCCACCGGGATAATCTGGTTCTGCAGGGCCAGGGCGTTGCCTACGTCCTGCGCCGAGAGACCTTTGGCGGCCAGCGCCTGGGGGTCGAGGTCGAGGGTGATCTGGCGTTGCTTGCCGCCCATTGGCGTGGGCATGGCCAGGCCGGGCAGGGCGCTCAGGGGCAAGCGGATGTTGTTCTGCACCAGGTCGCGGATCTTCGCTTCCGACAAGCTGGGGCTGGAGAACGCCATCTGCAGAATCGGCACCGTAGAGGCGCTGTAGTTGAGGATCAGCGGCGGCGTAATGCCCGGTGGCATCTGCTTGAGCACGGTTTGTGACACCGCTGTTACCTGGGCGTTGGCGGTGCGGATATCCACGCCGGGCTGGAAGAAAATCTTCACGATGCCCATGCCGGGTAACGACTGCGATTCAATGTGCTCGATGTCGTTGACGGTGGTACTCAGGGAGCGTTCGTAGGTGTAGATCACGCGACCGGCCATGGCGTCCGGAGACAGGCCGTTGTACTGCCAAACCACCGCAACGACGGGGATGCCAATATCGGGAAATACGTCAGTGGGGGTACGCAAGGCCGCCATGGGCCCGATGATGCAGATGAAAATTGCCAGCACGATAAACGTGTAGGGCTTGAGCAGTGCGGTCTTTACCAGCCCGAGCATGCCGTAACCTCCAAAGGAGTTGGATTGCAAACGCTCGCAGTCTTGACGGACCCACCTAACACGCACCTTTCAGCCAGGTGAAGGAAGATTTAGTTAACGGCTGAAGATCCTTTCATATGTATTCATTTGTTCAACAATGGTGACAGTAACAAGCTGGATACCGATCGAACGGGAGCTGTTTCGCCTGTTCACTCTTTATCCATTTGGAGTTCTGCCATGTCTCTTAAACCCTTGTTGTTGATCCCGGCCTTGAGTGCGGTCCTGTTGTTGTCGGCGTGTGCCGGCCCGATGCCGAAGGCGGACCCGAGCGAAGCCTGGATCGGCTTGCAAGAGGAGGCACCCAACGACCTGATGGCCGAGCGGGTAGACGGTAAAAACATTAATGATGGCCGCTACTTCGAAGTGAAACCCGGCGCGCATCGCCTGGACGTCACCTTGTTTGAAGAAGAGGCGGGGGATGATAACCAGCAGGATTGTCGCGGGCATGTAACCTACGGCAACTTCAAGGCCGGCGAGCATTACACCCTGGTGGAATCCAGCCTGGGTACGACGGTGCGTGCCGAGTTGAAGGATAGCCACGGCAAGGAGTTGGCGCAGACCGAAGACTTCAGTTGCATGCCTGGCTAAGGCGTCAGGCGTGGTGCCCGGCGGGTTTGTGCAGCTTGCCGGGTGCTGCGGGTTTTACGTGTGGGTGATGGTGCCGGCGGGTCACGCGCATCACGCCCCACAGCATGGCGGCGGCGACGGCCAGCCAGCCACAGATCAAAAGCAGAATCGTTGTTGTCAGGCTCATAAGTGCCTCCTTTCGCCCGGTGCCGGGCACACACTGTCTTCTCAATGGACAGTCTAGCTATCCGCAGGTTGCCTGCTATTGACCAATGGTCGTGTGCGTCCAACTTGTTTGCTCTATCGCCGGCCTTTTACTGCGCTGCAAGGCTATACCCGCGCCCCGGAGCGTCCTATGATCAGGGCCCACGTCGACCGTTGATCAAGTGAGTGAAGAAGTTGCGGTTTCCCTCGAACATTAAAACCTCCTGGTGGGTCGCCGCCTGTTTCATGGGGCTGGCGGCCTGTTCCTCGCATCCAAAACCCACGAGCATCCCGGGGCTGCCGGAGAGTGTCGAGCTCAAGGGTGTGCCGGCGTTTCGCGGTGAGACTTACCTCGGTGGCCCAGCCGCTCTGGCCAGCATGCTGTCTCAACAAGGCATTGTGATTACACCGGGGCTATTGGATAAGCCACTGCATTTGCCGGGCGCTGAAGCGGACCTTGAGCGCAACATGCAGGTGCTGGCCCGTGAATACGGGATGTTGGTGTACCCGCTGGAAGATCAGCTGCCGGCGCTGCTGGCACAGGTCGCGGCCGGGTACCCGGTGATGGCGCGTATCACCCAGGGCTCGACCTTCTGGGCCGGGCCGCGGTATGTCGTGGTGGTGGGTTACAACAAGCAGAAGAGCATGGTGTTGCTGCGTTCAGGCTTGGCGCGGCGCATGCCGATGGATTTCAGCGCGTTTGAGTCGGCGTGGAAAGACGGCGGCAAGTGGGCGGTACTGATTCAGCGGCCTACCCAGTTGCCTGCCAAGGTCGACGCCCAGCGCTGGCAGCAGGCCGCAAGTGCCACCGCGCAGGCGGGCCAGGAGCAGGCGGCGGCCCAGGCGGTCAAGACACTGGCCAGTCAGGCCAAATAAAAAACGGCGCTTAGGGGCGCCGTTTTTTATGTCGCTATTTACGGATCAGCGGGACTCGGTGACCTGAACATTCGCCCGTGGGCGGTTCTTCAGGTTCTTGTCAGCCTTGTAGCGCAAGGCGACGTCTGGCACCGAGCCGCTCTTGCCGGTTTCGACCCAGCTGCGGATGCGCCCGGCATCGGCAAAGTGGGTGAATTTGCCGAAGGCATCGAGGATCACCAGCGACACCGGGCGATTACCCATGCTGGTCACCAGCACCAGGCAATGGCCGGCCTGGTTGGTAAAGCCGGTCTTGGTCAGCTTGATGTCCCAGTTGGCGCGGTTGATCAGGTGGTCAGTGTTGGAGAAACCCAGGGTGTAGTTGGGTTTGCGGAACGAGACGGTCTTTTCCTTGGTGGTGCTCAACTGGCTGAGCATCGGGTACTTGCGTGCGGCGGCCAGCAGCTTGCTCAGGTCGCGGGCGGTGGACACGTTATGGATCGACAGGCCGGTTGGTTCCACGTAATGGGTACTGGTCATGCCCAGTGCCTTGGCCTTGGCGTTCATCGCCGCGATGAAGGCCGGGTAGCCGCCCGGGTAGTGGTGGGCCAGGCTGGCGGCGGCGCGGTTTTCCGAGGACATCAGGGCAATCAACAACATCTCCTTGCGCGGCATCTCGCTGCCGATCTTGACCCGGGAGAACACGCCTTTCATCTCTGGCGTGTCCTTGATGTTGATGTCGATGTATTCATCCATGTTCTGCTTGGCTTCCAGCACGATCAGGCCGGTCATCAGTTTGCTCACCGAGGCGATCGGCACGATGACATCCGGGTTGCTGGCATAGATGACTTTGTTGGTCTGCAGGTCTACCACCATCGCACTGCCGGAGGCGATGTGCAGGGTGGACATGTCGCGGGGAGCGGTGGTGGTTTCGCTTGCGCTCGCGAAGGTGCCTGTCAATGCAAAAAATAGGCTGACAATGGAAAGATGAATTTTCACGCGGATGAACTCGCTAAAAAAAGTAGGGATATACCGTTCTGCAACGGAGGTTCTGACAAATAACGTTACATTCTAGAAGTATGGATCAGAAACTGTCGAATGTTCTTCTAGAAACAGATGAAACCCCTTAAAAACAAAGAAAAAACTACTTTTTTTCGGCCAATAAAAAGCCCTGCGATAAGGCAGGGCTCTTTCAGAACGGCTGGTTATTAGACGTGCAGGGTTTCGGCGGCGTACAGGGTGTTTTCCAGCAGGCAGGCACGGGTCATCGGGCCGACACCACCGGGTACCGGGGTGATCCAGCCGGCACGGGGCAGGGCGGTTTCGTACACCACGTCGCCCACGAGCTTGCCATCGTCCTGGCGGTTGATGCCCACGTCGATGACGATGGCGCCTTCCTTGATCCACTCACCCTTGACCAGGCCCGGCTTGCCGGCGGCGACGACCACCAGGTCGGCGCGGCCAACGTGGCCGGCCAGGTCCTTGGTGAAGCGATGAGTCACGGTCACTGTGCAGCCGGCCAGCAGCAGTTCCATGGCCATCGGGCGACCGACGATGTTCGAGGCGCCGACGACGACGGCATCCAGGCCATACAGATCGACGCCGGTGCTTTCCAGCAGGGTCATGATGCCCTTCGGGGTGCACGGGCGCAGCAGCGGGATACGCTGGGCCAGGCGGCCGACGTTATAAGGGTGGAAACCGTCGACGTCCTTGTCCGGGCGGATGCGTTCGAGCAATTTCGACGCGTCCAGATGCTCGGGCAATGGCAGTTGCAGCAGGATGCCGTCGATGGCCGGATCGTCGTTGAGGCTGTCGATCAGGTCGGTGAGGGCCTGTTGGGTGGTGTCTTCAGCCAAGTCGTAGGCTTTGGAAATAAAGCCGACCTCTTCACAGTCTTTACGCTTGTGCGAGACATAAACCTGAGAGGCAGGATCGCTGCCGACCAGGATCACCGCGAGGCCCGGCGTGCGCAGGCCTTGTTGGCTGCGCTCGGCGACTCGTTTGGCGATCTGCTGGCGCAGGCTGGCGGCGATTGATTTGCCGTCGATAAGTTGTGCAGTCATTACGCGTGATTAACCATCGAGAGGGGGAAGAAAAGTGTGCGCATTCTCGCATGCCATGGCGTGAGGGCAAAGGCGCTTGGTCTGCAAATTCCCCTAACCCCTTAAATAAAATGAATTTTTTATAAAAAGGATTTGACGGGTTTCGGGTCCATCTATACTATTCGTCGCACTTGTCGGGCACAGCCTAGCACTGGTTAGTTTGTAATCCTCCAAGAGTACAGATTAATAAGGCGCCCGTAGCTCAGCTGGATAGAGCATCCGCCTTCTAAGCGGATGGTCGCAGGTTCGAGTCCTGCCGGGTGCGCCATTAGGCAGCTTTGGCACAAGTAGCGCAATATGGTGGGCGTAGCTCAGTTGGTAGAGCACGGGATTGTGACTCCCGTTGTCGAGGGTTCGATCCCCTTCGTCCACCCCATATTTAAAAAGGCGCCAGATTAATAGTCTGGCGCCTTTGCTTTAAAAGCTTCAAGCGCGGATGTGGTGGAATTGGTAGACACACTGGATTTAGGTTCCAGCGCCGCAAGGTGTAAGAGTTCGAGTCTCTTCATCCGCACCAAATAAAGTTTCGTGAAGGCCTGCGGGTCGGCGCGAAGCTCAACAAATAGCCTTTTTGACGGGCTTTTTGGTCACGCAATATGGTGGGCGTAGCTCAGTTGGTAGAGCACGGGATTGTGACTCCCGTTGTCGAGGGTTCGATCCCCTTCGTCCACCCCATATTTCGAAAGGCGCCAGATTAATAGTCTGGCGCCTTTTTTGTTTCAGCGGTTTGAGTTTCAACGCAGTCGCAGGTGTTGGGCTGCAGGGCAGGGCGTTTCGTCGTATTTATGTTTCGCGATGATGCCGCACTGCCTGCCGGCCTTGTCCGCAGGGTCGGTTGTCAGGGAGATGATTGGCAACCGCTTCTATATATAGAAGGGTTGGCGCAGAGCCCTGGCATGATGGGATGTATTTGCCACCGGGGCGAGCTGCACTCGTGCATTCGCACCTATAAATTGCCTGCTGTTTTTTTACCCGTTTTCAGTAGGGTGACTTCTTGAGTTTGACCCACTAGAATGCATGCCCTTGATTCTGGGGTCGGAAACGGCCAGCTAACGTCTGTGCAACGAGGAATATCCATGCAAGTTTCTGTTGAAAATACTTCTGCTCTTGAGCGCCGCATGAGCATCACCGTGCCGGCCGAGCGCATCGAGACCCAGGTCAACAAGCGTCTGCAGCAGACTGCCCAAAAGGCCAAGATCGCTGGTTTCCGTCCAGGCAAAGTGCCAATGAGCGAAATCAAGCGCCGCTTCGGTGCTGATGCACGTCAGGAAGCTGTAGGTGACGTGATCCAGGCTTCCTTCTACGAAGCCGTTGTCGAGCAAAAGCTGAACCCGGCTGGCTCGCCTTCCATCGAGCCCAAGTCCCTGGAAGCAGGCAAGGATCTGGAATACGTTGCAATCTTCGAAGTGTTCCCTGAGTTCGAAGTTGCCGGTTTCGATTCGATCGCCATCGAGCGCCTGAGCGCTGATGTTGCTGACTCCGACCTGGACAACATGCTGGAAATCCTGCGCAAGCAGAACACCCGTTTTGAAGTGGCCGATCGTGCTGCCCAGAACGAAGACCAGCTGAACATCGATTTCGTAGGCAAGGTTGACGGCGAAGCATTCGCTGGCGGCTCCGCCAAGGGTACTCAGCTGGTGCTGGGTTCCAACCGCATGATTCCTGGTTTCGAAGACGGACTGGTTGGCGCCAAAGCCGGCGAAGAGCGCGTTCTGAACCTGACTTTCCCGGCTGACTATCAGAACCTGGACTTGGCTGGCAAAACCGCCGAGTTCACCGTGACCGTCAACACCGTTTCCGAGCCCAAGCTGCCAGAACTGAACGAAGAGTTCTTCAACCAGTTCGGCATCAAGGAAACCGGTATCGAAGGTTTCCGCACCGAAGTTCGCAAGAACATGGAGCGTGAACTGCGCCAGGCCATCAAATCCAAGGTCAAGAACCAGGTGATGGACGGTCTGCTGGCTGCCAACCCGATCGAAGTGCCGAAGGCCCTGCTGTCCAACGAAGTTGATCGTCTGCGCGTGCAGGCTGTTCAGCAGTTCGGCGGCAACATCAAGCCTGACCAACTGCCGGCCGAACTGTTCGAAGAACAGGCCAAGCGCCGCGTTGTACTGGGTCTGATCGTGGCTGAAGTGGTCAAGCAATTCGACCTCAAGCCTGACGAAACCCGCGTTCGCGAAATGATCCAGGAAATGGCTTCGGCCTACCAGGAGCCTGAGGCTGTTGTGTCCTGGTACTACAAGAACGACCAGCAGCTGAACGAAGTGCGTTCGGTTGTGCTGGAAGAGCAAGTTGTGGATACTGTTCTGCAGAAGGCTAAGGTGACCGATAAAGCGGTCTCTTACGAAGAAGCAGTCAAGCCGGCTGAAGCAGCACAAGCCGACTGATCGCTCAACTCGTTTGAAAATACACCCATAAGCCAGCCTCGCGCTGGCTTATGCGTATTCAAGACATGACTATTTGGGAGTAACTGCAGAGCATGTTCCGTAATTCGTATATTCAGCAGAACTCTGATATCCAGGCCGCTGGCGGCCTGGTCCCGATGGTTGTCGAGCAATCTGCTCGTGGCGAACGCGCCTATGACATCTACTCGCGCCTGCTCAAGGAGCGAGTGATCTTTCTGGTTGGTCCGGTAGAGGACTACATGGCCAACCTGATCTGTGCGCAGCTGCTGTTCCTTGAAGCGGAAAATCCGGACAAGGACATCCATCTCTACATCAACTCCCCGGGCGGTTCGGTGACAGCGGGCATGTCGATCTACGACACCATGCAGTTCATCAAGCCGAACGTATCGACCACCTGTATCGGTCAGGCGTGCAGCATGGGTGCTTTCCTGCTGACCGCTGGTGCTGAGGGCAAGCGTTACTGCCTGCCGAACTCACGCGTGATGATTCACCAGCCACTGGGCGGTTTCCAGGGCCAGGCATCGGACATCGAAATCCATGCCAAGGAAATCCTCTTCATTCGTGAGCGTCTCAACACGCTGATGGCCAAGCATAGCGGGCATACCCTGGAAGAGATCGAGCGCGACACCAACCGTGACAATTTCATGAGCGCCGAAGCGGCTCGTGAATACGGGTTGATCGACGCAGTGATCGAAAAGCGCCCCGCTTAATATAAGCAGCTCAAAATAGGGCTGGTCGGCAGGTCCGACCACCAGTGGACTTGAAAAAGCCCTCAATAGCCTTCATCTTGTGTTGCAAGCCTATCGGATTTGGATCGAACGAATGACTGACACCCGCAACGGCGAGGACAACGGCAAGCTGCTCTATTGCTCCTTCTGTGGCAAAAGCCAGCATGAAGTACGCAAGTTGATTGCCGGCCCCTCGGTCTTTATCTGCGACGAGTGCGTCGACCTGTGCAATGACATCATCCGTGAGGAGGTGCAGGAAGCCCAGGCCGAAAGCAGCGCGCATAAATTGCCTTCGCCTAAAGAAATCAGCGGCATCCTTGATCAGTATGTGATTGGTCAAGAGCGTGCAAAGAAGGTTCTGGCCGTAGCGGTGTACAACCACTACAAGCGTCTGAACCAGCGTGACAAGAAAAGCGACGACGTCGAGCTCGGCAAAAGCAACATCTTGCTGATCGGCCCTACAGGCTCGGGTAAAACCCTGCTTGCAGAGACCCTGGCTCGCCTGCTGAACGTTCCCTTCACCATCGCCGACGCAACCACTCTTACCGAGGCCGGTTACGTAGGTGAAGACGTCGAGAACATCATTCAGAAGCTGCTGCAGAAATGCGACTACGACGTGGAGAAGGCCCAGATGGGCATTGTCTACATCGATGAAATCGACAAGATTTCGCGCAAATCCGACAACCCGTCGATCACCCGGGACGTTTCCGGTGAAGGCGTGCAGCAAGCGCTGTTGAAACTGATCGAAGGCACGGTTGCTTCCGTACCGCCACAAGGCGGCCGCAAGCACCCGCAGCAGGAATTCCTTCAGGTTGATACGCGCAACATCCTGTTCATCTGTGGCGGTGCGTTCTCCGGCCTGGAAAAGGTTATTCAAAACCGTTCCACCCGTGGCGGCATTGGCTTCAGTGCAGAAGTACGCAGCAAGGAAGAAGGCAAGAAAGTCGGTGAATCCCTGCGTGAAGTCGAGCCTGACGATTTGGTCAAGTTCGGTCTGATCCCTGAATTCGTTGGTCGTCTGCCGGTCCTGGCGACGCTGGACGAGCTGGATGAGGCTGCGTTGATGCAGATCCTCACCGAGCCGAAAAACGCCCTGACCAAGCAATACGCCAAGCTGTTCGAGATGGAAGGTGTGGACCTCGAGTTCCGTGCTGACGCGCTCAAATCGGTGGCCAAGCGGGCACTGGAGCGCAAGACCGGCGCCCGTGGTTTGCGCTCGATCCTCGAAGGCGTACTGCTCGACACCATGTACGAAATCCCCTCGCAGTCCGAGGTGAGTAAAGTGGTGATCGACGAAAGCGTTATAGAAGGCAAGTCCAAGCCACTGTATATCTACGAAAACAGTGAGCCGGCTGCCAAGGCTGCGCCAGACGCGTAAGCGTTGCACTGCCGAGCTGTACAAAATAAAGGGGCCTTAAGGGGCCCCTTTGTTTTTACTGCGTTTAACTGATGCCATTACGCTTGTTTTTTTTGCAGGCAGCCCCCATCTTGGTTTCAAGCTTACTTTCATCTGTCATAGAGGCGAAATCATGAAGACAACCATCGAATTGCCTCTCCTGCCGTTGCGTGATGTCGTCGTCTATCCGCACATGGTTATCCCGCTGTTCGTGGGGCGCGAGAAGTCTATCGAAGCCCTCGAGGCCGCGATGACGGGCGACAAGCAGATCCTGCTGCTGGCCCAGAGAAATCCTGCTGACGATGATCCGGGCGAAGATGCCCTGTATCGCGTTGGTACCGTTGCAACTGTCCTGCAACTGCTCAAGCTGCCTGATGGCACCGTCAAGGTGCTGGTGGAAGGCGAGCAGCGCGGTGCGGTCGAGCGCTTCATGGAAGTGGACGGCCACCTGCGTGCCGAAGTGGCGCTGATCGACGAAGTCGACGCCCCTGAGCGCGAATCCGAAGTGTTCGTTCGCAGCCTGCTGTCCCAGTTCGAGCAATACGTGCAACTGGGCAAGAAAGTCCCCGCAGAAGTCCTCTCTTCCCTCAACAGCATTGATGAGCCAAGCCGCCTAGTCGACACCATGGCCGCGCACATGGCGCTGAAAATCGAGCAGAAGCAGGACATTCTCGAGATCATCGATTTGTCGGCCCGGGTCGAACACGTCCTGGCGCTGCTGGATGCCGAAATCGACCTGCTGCAGGTTGAGAAGCGCATTCGCGGCCGTGTCAAAAAGCAAATGGAGCGCAGCCAGCGCGAGTACTACCTGAATGAGCAGATGAAGGCCATTCAGAAAGAGCTGGGCGACAGCGAGGAAGGCCACAACGAAATCGAGGAGCTGAAAAAGCGCATCGATGCCGCCGGCCTGCCGAAAGACGCGTTGACCAAGGCCACTGCCGAGCTGAACAAGCTCAAGCAAATGTCGCCGATGTCGGCCGAAGCCACCGTGGTTCGTTCGTATATCGACTGGCTGGTGCAGGTGCCGTGGAAGGCCCAGACCAAGGTGCGCCTGGACCTGGCCCGCGCCGAAGATATTCTCGACGCCGATCACTACGGCCTCGAAGAAGTCAAGGAACGCATTCTCGAATACCTCGCCGTGCAAAAGCGCGTGAAGAAGATTCGTGGCCCGGTGTTGTGCCTGGTCGGTCCTCCTGGTGTGGGTAAAACCTCGCTGGCGGAGTCGATTGCCCACGCCACCAACCGCAAATTCGTGCGCATGGCCCTGGGCGGTGTGCGTGATGAAGCGGAAATCCGTGGTCATCGCCGGACTTACATCGGTTCGATGCCAGGAAGATTGATTCAAAAGATGACAAAGGTGGGTGTGCGCAACCCGCTGTTCCTGCTCGATGAAATCGACAAGATGGGCAGCGACATGCGTGGCGACCCGGCGTCTGCTTTGCTGGAAGTGCTCGACCCCGAGCAGAACCACAATTTCAACGACCATTACCTGGAAGTCGACTACGACCTGTCCGACGTAATGTTCCTGTGCACCTCCAACTCGATGAATATTCCGCCAGCCTTGCTGGACCGGATGGAGGTGATTCGTCTGCCGGGTTACACCGAAGACGAGAAGATCAACATCGCCGTCAAATACCTCTCGCCCAAGCAGATTGCGGCCAACGGCCTGAAAAAAGGCGAGATCGAATTTGATGCCGACGCGATCCGCGACATCATTCGTTTCTACACCCGCGAGGCCGGTGTACGGGGCCTTGAGCGTCAACTGGCGAAGATCTGCCGCAAGGCCGTGAAGGAACATGCGCTGGAAAAACGCTTCTCGGTGAAGGTCACCGCTGACCTGCTGGAACACTTCCTGGGCGTGCGCAAATTCCGCTACGGCCTGGCTGAGCAGCAGGACCAGGTAGGCCAGGTCACTGGCCTGGCGTGGACCCAGGTGGGCGGCGAATTGCTGACCATCGAGGCCGCCGTGATCCCGGGCAAAGGGCAACTGATCAAGACCGGTTCCCTGGGTGACGTGATGGTTGAATCCATCACCGCCGCGCAGACCGTGGTGCGCAGCCGCGCCAAGAGCCTGGGGATCCCCCTGGACTTCCACGAGAAGCACGACACCCACATCCACATGCCGGAAGGGGCAACGCCGAAAGACGGTCCTAGCGCAGGCGTAGGCATGTGCACGGCACTGGTATCAGCCCTGACCGGCATTCCGGTGCGCGCCGATGTCGCCATGACCGGGGAAATCACCCTGCGTGGCCAGGTACTGGCCATTGGTGGCCTCAAAGAGAAATTGCTGGCTGCACACCGCGGTGGTATCAAGACTGTGATCATTCCTGAAGAGAATGTCCGCGACTTGAAGGAGATTCCTGACAACATCAAGCAGGATCTGCAGATTAAACCGGTTAAATGGATTGACGAGGTCCTGCAAATTGCGCTGCAATACGCGCCGGAGCCCTTGCCGGATGTGGCTCCTGAGATAGTTGCAAAGGATGAAAAACGCGAGACTGACTCTAAGGAAAGAATTAGCACGCATTAATACGTTTAAGCCTGGGGGCTTCCTTGACAGCTTTTTAGAGCCCTTGTTATAAAGCGGCTCTTAAGTGTCTGTAGGCCATTCAGCACTGGTTTTTGCTTTCACCAAAAAACTTAGAATCATACTCAATAGATATAAGGGGACTTAGAGTGAACAAGTCGGAACTGATTGATGCTATCGCTGCATCTGCTGATATCCCGAAAGCCGCTGCTGGCCGTGCGCTGGACGCAGTAATCGAATCCGTCACTGGCGCTCTCAAGGCCGGCGACTCTGTGGTACTGGTTGGTTTCGGTACTTTCTCTGTGACCGATCGTCCAGCTCGCACTGGCCGTAACCCACAGACTGGCAAGGCTCTGCAAATCGCCGCTGCCAAAAAACCAGGTTTCAAAGCCGGTAAAGCCCTGAAAGAAGCCGTTAACTAAGCTTCGCTCAAGCCTTACCCATCCGGGTCGGACGCAGGTCTGACCTGGCAGCGGAGCGGCAGCTGACCCGAGTATCCATCGGGTCGCCACGCCGGGGGTGTGGGTTCAAGCCCCCGTCCGCTCCGCCAGTTACGAGAAGGCGCATCCTCGGATGCGCCTTTCTTCTATCCGGACTCTACCCACGCTCCACGGTTGCCTAATTTTGAAGTTCAACCGTTTCTGGGGGACGCATGCTGCAGAATATCAGGGACAATTCACAAGGCTGGATTGCCAAGACCATTATCGGGATCATCGTCGCATTGATGGCGTTCACCGGTATCGAGGCTATTTTTCAGGCTTCGACCAACAACAAGCAGGACGTGGCCAAGGTCAACGGTGAAGAAATCACCCAAAGCGAACTGGGCCAGGCCGTCGACATGCAACGTCGCCAGCTGATGCAACAGCTGGGCAAGGACTTCGATGCTTCCTTGCTGGACGAAAAGCTGCTGCGCGACGCCGCCCTCAAGGGCCTGATCGATCGCAAGCTGCTGCTGCAAGGCGCGGCCGATTCGAAATTCGCTTTCTCCGAAGCTGCGCTGGATCAAGTGATCCTGCAGACGCCGGAATTCCAGGTGGATGGCCAGTTCAACGCTGAGCGTTTCGACCAGGTGATCCGTCAGCTGGGCTACAGCCGTATGCAATTCCGTCAGATGCTGAGCCAGGAAATGCTGATCGGCCAGGTTCGTGCTGGTATTGCCGGCAGCGGTTTTGTGACTGATGCCGAAGTGCTCGCGTTCGCCCGTCTGGAAAAACAGACCCGCGATTTCGCCACCGTCAGCGTCAAGGCCGACCCTGCAGCAGTGAAGATCACTGACGACGAGGTCAAGGCTTACTACGACCAGCACGCCAAGGAGTTCATGACCCCGGACCAGGTGGTCATCGACTATCTGGAGCTGAAGAAGGCTTCCTTCTTCGACCAGGTCGCGGTCAAGGACGATGAGCTGCAAGCCCTCTATCAGAAAGAAACCGCCAACCTCGCTGAACAGCGTCGCGCGGCGCACATTCTGATTGAAGTCAACGACAAGACCACCGACGAGCAGGCCAAGGCCAAGATCGAAGAGATCCAGGCACGCCTGGCCAAGGGCGAGAAATTCGAAGCCCTGGCCAAGGAGTTCTCCCAGGATCCGGGTTCTGCGAACAACGGCGGTGACCTCGGTTTCGCTGGCCCTGGCGTCTACGACCCTGCCTTCGAAACAGCGCTGTATGCACTGAACAAGGACCAGGTCTCGGCACCGGTGCGTTCCAGCTTCGGCTGGCACCTGATCAAGCTGTTGGGCGTTGAAGCACCTGAAGTGCCATCGTTCGCCAGCCTGAAAGACAAGCTGACCCGCGAGCTCAAGACCCAACAGGTTGAACAGCGTTTCGTCGATGCGACCAAGCAACTGGAAGACGCTGCATTCGAAGCTTCCGACCTGGCCCAGCCGGCGTCGGACCTGAAGCTGACCGTGCACACCTCCGCGCCGTTTGGCCGTGAAGGTGGCGAAGGCATCGCTGCCAACCGTGCCGTGGTGACCGCTGCATTCAGCCCTGAAGTACTGGATGAGGGTGCCAACAGCACCGCCATCGAGCTGGACCCGGAAACCATCGTGGTACTGCGTGCCAAAGAGCACCTGAAGCCTACCCAGCTGCCGCTGGAAAGCGTTGCCACTGCCATCCGTGCCCAGTTGACCAAGGAGCGCGCGAGCGCTGCGGCGAAGACTCACGCGGACGAGCTGATTGCCAACCTGCGTGATGGCAAGACACCGCTGAACCAGCCGGTGGATGGCCAGGCCTGGAAAGTCACCGAAGCGGCCACCCGTGGCCAGGAAGGCGTCGAGCCAGCTGTGCTGCAAGCCCTGTTCCGCATGCCAAAGCCTGCGGCCAAGGACAAGCCGACCTTCACCAGCGTGACCCTGCCAGACGGTAGCCTGGTGATCGTGCGCTTGAACGCGGTCAATGAAGCCGCTGCACCGACCGATGACGAGAAGGCTCAGTACCGCCGCTTCCTCGCGTCCCGTGTCGGCCAGCAAGACTTCGCCGCCTATCGCAAGCAGTTGGAAACCAAGGCTGAGATCAAGAAGTTCTGATCTCGTAACAGCCTGAATAAAAAGACCCCGGCCTGAAGAGGCCGGGGTCTTTTTTTATCCACTAATCAGCTGACTCAACCAGTCTTGATTCAACGCGCAAACTTGAGCTTGCCCCAACTCAGGCCAATCACAGCCGCCAGGGTCGAAGCGCTCAGCACACCCAGCTTGGCAGCCGACAGTAGCGTCGGATCGGAGAAGGCCAGTGACGAGATGAAGATCGACATGGTGAAACCAATTCCCGCCAGCAGGCCCACCAGGGCGACGCCGTTCCAGGTCACGCCCTCCGGCAGTTGGCAGATGTTCAGTTTGACCAGCACCACGCTCGCCAGCATCACACCGAGCGGCTTGCCGAGCACCAGGGCCAGGATGACCCCCATGAACACGCCGTGGGGCAGTGGATCGTCCAGGTTGAACCCTTGCAGGCTCACTCCGGCGTTGGCCAGGGCAAACAGTGGCATGACGCCAAAGGCCACCCAGGGGTGCAAGCCCGCTTGAATACGTTGCACCGGCGGCAGCATTTCCCGCTGGGCCTGTCTCAATTGCTTCAACGGTTTGGCGACTTGATGGGCACTTTCAGCCGATTGTGAAAGCCGCTCCATCAGCTCGTTGAACGTGCGCCCGATGGTGTCCAGAGGGCGTTCCCGAGTCGGTCTGGAAGTCACGGGCGTTATCAGGCCAAGCATTACGCCCGCGAGCGTCGGATGGACGCCGGTCTTGAGCAGGCCAAACCAGACAATCGCCCCTGGCAACAGGTACACCACCGCCTTGCCAATTCCCATCCGCTGAAAAACCAGCACCAGCGCCAGCCCGCAGGCCGCGATCACCAGGCCCATGTAGTCCAGGCTGGCGGTATAGAAAATCGCGATGATCAGGATGGCGACGATGTCATCAATGATCGCCAAAGCCAGCAACAGGATGCGCACGCCAGCCGGAATCGATTTGCCCAGCAGCGCCAGCACACCCACGGCAAATGCGATGTCGGTGGCAGTGGGCACTGCCCAGCCACTGGCCGCTACGGTGCCATGGTTGAGCAGGGTGTAAATCAGTGCCGGCATCAGCACGCCACCCAGCGCAGCGCCGAGGGGCAGGGTGGCCAGTTTCAGGTTGGCGAGTGCGCCGTCCCTGATCTCCTGGCGAATCTCGGCGCCCACCACCAGGAAGAAGATGGTCATCAGCCCATCGTTCACCAGGAAGTGCAACGAGCGCGAGACCGTGAAGTCTCCCAGTCCGATAGTGAGTGGGGTGTTCCAGAAGTGTTCGTAGGAATCTGCGACGGGGCTGTTGGCCCAGACCAGCGCGACGATCGCTGCCAGCAGCAACACGATACCGCTGACTGCTTCGATCCTTGAAAACCGCTCCAATGCGGACAGGGCGCCTTCGACCAGAACCTGGGGGCGCGGAATAGCAGGGTGTTTATCAGGCACGACAAGTCTCCATTGGCGGCCCGACCAATGCTTATCCTTTAACCTGCGCTGTGCCGTATGCAGCAGCGCACCCGGTGCGATCATAAGAGTTAAGAAACATCACGTCACGTTTCGTTTAAACATCGGTTAAACGCAGCGTCGCGATCAGCGCCAGTACGACCAACGCGGCGACCGCCCATGGAAACGATGTCACTCCCCACCCCTGCAACAACATGCCGCCGAGTAGTCCGCCACCGGCGATGCCCAGGTTCCACACCGTCACCAGCATCGACTGCGCGGCATCGGCTGAATCCCCGGCCGACTTGGCGAGCGCCGTTTGCAGCAATGCCGGCAAACCGCCAAACGCCAGCCCCCATAAGGCCACCGTGGTGTAGATCACCGTCGCCGAGGTGATCCAGAACGCCAGCGCCAGGGCCGACAGCGCGAACATTGCGCAGCTGATCACCAATAACGCGCGCAGCCGCTGATCAATCAGCGCGCCGACGATCCAGATACCCAGCAGCGCCGCCAGGCCAAACACCAGCAGCACCTGGTCGATGTCCGCTGCAATCCCGGCAGGTACCAGGAACGGCGCGATATAGGTGTAGAGAATGTTATGAGCCAGCACGTAGGTGAAAGTCACAAACAGCACCGGACGAATCCCTGGCAGTGCCAGCACCTGGCGCAGCCCCAGGCGTTTTTCCGCCTGTTGCCCGGCAAAGTCCGGGACCTGCCAGCGCACCCAGGCCAGCAGCACAACCGTCAGGCCGGACATGATCGCGAAGCTCAGGCGCCAGCCCACCGTGGTGCCCAGGAAAGTCCCGGCCGGTACACCCAGTGACAGCGCCAATGGCGCGCCGAGCATGGCCACGGCAATGGCCCTGCCTTGCAGGTGCGGCGCAACCATGCGGCTGGCATAACCGGCCAGCAGCGCCCAGAGCAATCCCGCGAACACCCCGGCGAAGAACCTGGCCACCAGGGTCAGCAGGTAATCGCTGGAAAACGCCGTCACACTGTTGACCAAGGCAAACCCGCCGATGGCAATCATCAGCAATGGCCGCCGGCGCCAGCCCCGGGTGGCGATGGTCAGGGGAATCGCGGCCAACAGCGAGCCCAGGGCGTACAGGGTCACCAACTGGCCCACCAACGCTTCGGACACCCCGAGGCCGGCGCCCATTTGCGGGAGCAAGCCCGCCGGCATGGCTTCGGTGAGGATGGTGATGAAGCCGGCGGTAGCCAATGCCAACAGACCGCCCAGAGGCAGTCGTTCACGGCTCACCGCGCGGGTCGTGGAAGATAGGGCGCTGTCGCTCATGTTTTTTGGCTCCGGTTTTCAGACGAAAGGGCAGGGAGCCAGAGTAGGGTGCTGCACGGTGGAGAAAAACAGGCTAAGGTTCCGAACTTATCGGACGCCAATGTCCGCAATCCTCGGGAGCGAGACGATGGACAGCCTGGGCAGTATTTCAGTGTTTGTGCAGGTGGCCGAAACCCGCAGCTTTACCGAGGCCGGGCGCATGCTGGGGGTGTCGTCCTCGGCGATTGGCAAAAGCATCGCGCGCATCGAAGAGCGCCTGGGGGTGCGGCTGTTCCATCGCAGCACCCGCAGTATCACGTTGACCAGCGAGGGCGCGCTGTTTCTCGAACGCTCCCGGCGCATCCTGGCGGAAGTCGAAGCCGCAGAACAGGAACTTAGCCAGGCATCCGCCACCCCCAGAGGCAAGTTGCGCGTCAGCCTGCCGCAAGTGCGCGGCTTGTTGATGCCGGTACTGACGGATTTCATGCGCGCCTATCCCGAGATCGAGCTGGACGTGGACTTCTCCGACCGCATGGTGGATGTGATCGAGGAGGGTTTCGACGCGGTGATCCGCACCGGCAAACCCGAGGACTCACGCTTGATGGCGCGCCACCTCGGGTATTACCGCCTGGTGCTGGTGGCGTCCCCGGAGTACCTGCGCCTGCACGGTACGCCGCGCCAGCCCCGGGATTTGAGCGACCACGCCTGCCTGCGCCACAAATTCTGCGCCACCGGCAAACTGGAAACCTGGCCACTGCGCCCGGAGCCGGGCCTGCCGGAGCCGACCCTGCGTGCGCCGCTGGTCTCCACCACCATCGAATCACTGATGCACGTGGCCCATGAAGGCCTGGGGATTGCCTGCCTGCCAGACTTCATGGTCCGCGAATCGGTGGAGCAGGGCCGGCTGCAACGGGTGCTGGACTATTACCTGGAGCACAGCGGCAGCTTCTGGATGCTCTGGCCATCAAGTCGCCATGCCTCGGCGAAATTGCGCGTGTTTATCGACCATATGGGCGAGCGGCTTTTTCCTGCGGACACCGTCCCGTAAGGCTGTGACGTTTTACCGACAGGAATTCGCGCGCCGAGGCCACGTTCTGTTGCACAATACCGCCCTGACTGTTTTCCTCAGGATTTTCGATGTCGACATCATTTCACTTGCGTAGCCTCGGGTTGGCGCTGGTGCTGGCGGGCGCTGCGGGCTGCTCGTCACCCAAGACCGCTATTTATGAACATGAGAACTTCGACGACTCCGGCACGTTTTCCCGTGATTACCCGGTCAGTGACACGGCGGCCTGCGAAGCGGCGCGGCGTGCGCTGTTGAGCCAGGGTTACATCATCACCAGCAGCGATCCAAAGCTGGTGGCGGGTAACAAGAGCTTCCAGCAGACCGGCGAAACTCACCTGCAGATCAGCTTCAACGTGGTGTGTGCCGACGATGGCAGCGGCAATCATCACTCGACGATGTTCGCCAACGCCTTGCAGGATCGCTACGCCTTGAAGAAGGTCAACAACTCCGCCAGCCTCGGTGTGGGTGTGTTGGGTTCGGTGTCGATGCCGATTGGCTCCACCGACGACTCCATGGTCAAGGTGGCCAGCGAGACGGTGTCTGCGCCGAAGTTTTATGAGCGTTATTTCGCCCTGGTGGACGTTTTCCTGCCCCAGGAAGTGAAAAAGGCAGCGCATATTCCAGAGAAGCCCAAGGCTGACCTGGGCATCCCGGAACCTAAGGCAGCTCCGGCGGCCGATAAGGCCGATAAGGTTGAAGCGCCGAAAGAAGTGCCAAAAGAAGCGCCGGCCACACCGGCAGCCCCAGTGACGCCGGCGGTAGTGCCAGCGGCATCGGAGCCGGTGGTACCACCGGCGGAACCTGCGCCGATTGCACCAAAGGAAGCCCCGGCACCTGCGCCAGAGGCCACCACTCCTGCGCTGCCGGCGCCGACCGAAGCGATTCCGCCTCTGCCGACGCCTGCGCAGTAACTACACCGCTACGGGGTTGGCCTTGTCGACGTTGATCCCGTAGCGGCTGATCGCCTCCGCCACCCTGGCGCGGCTGATCAGGCCGTCATCCGCCAGCGCCTTCAAGGCCGCCAGGGCAATGAAATACCGGTCCACCTCGAAGAACTGGCGCAAGGTTTCGCGGGTATCCGATTGCCCGAAGCCATCGGTGCCCAGCGCCACAAAGCGCCGGCCCGGTACAAACGGGCGAATCTGATCGGCAAAGATTTTCATGTAGTCGGTGGCGACCACCACGGGCCCGGGCTGGCCCTCAAGGCACTGCTCGACATAGCTGGTACGCGGTTCGCTTTCAGGATGCAGCAGGTTCCAGCGCTCCACGGCATGGCCTTCCCGGCGCAGCTCGGTCAGGCTGGTGACACTCCACACATCGCTGGCCACGGCAAAATCATCGCGCAGCAGGTCCGCGGCGGCGATGACTTCCCGCAGGATCGAACCGCTGCCCATCAGCTGTACCCGTGGTTGCGTGGTGTCTTCAGCCGCCTTCAACCGATACATGCCCTTGAGAATCCCGTCCTCGCCGCCTTCGGGCATCGCCGGGTGCGGGTAGTTTTCGTTGAGCAGGGTGATGTAGTAGTAGATGTCCTCTTGCTCGACGTACATCCGGCGCATGCCTTCGCGAATGATCACCGCCAGCTCGAAGGCAAACGTCGGGTCGTAGGAAATGCAGCACGGGATCACCGACGACAGCACATGGCTGTGGCCATCGTCATGCTGCAGGCCTTCGCCCATCAGTGTGGTGCGCCCGGCGGTCGCCCCCAGCAGGAAGCCCCGCGCCCGCGCATCGCCCGCGGCCCAGGCCAGGTCGCCGACCCGCTGGAAGCCGAACATCGAATAGAAAATGTAGAACGGTACGGTCATCAACCCGTGGTTGGCGTAGGACGTACTCGCTGCGATCCATGAGGAAATGGCGCCGGATTCATTCAGGCCTTCCTGCATGATCTGTCCGTCCTTGCTCTCCTTGTAGTAGGAAAGCTGGCCCGCATCCTGTGGGGTGTAGAGCTGGCCGACAGCGGAGTGAATGCCGATCTGGCGGAACAGGCTTTCCATGCCAAAGGTGCGGGACTCGTCCGGCACGATGGGCACGATCAGTTTGCCCAGGTTCGGGTCCTTGAGCAGGGTGCCGAGGATGCGCACAAAGGCCATGGTGGTGGAGATCGCGCGTTCGCCGGTGTCCTTGAGCTGGGTGGCGAAGGCATCCAGTTCCGGGATCTTCAGCGACTCGACCGCGCTATGGCGAGCCGGCACGTAGCCACCCAGTGACTGGCGGCGGGCGGCGAAATAGCGGGCCTCTTCGCTGTCGGCGGCCGGTTTGAGATACGGGATTTCAGCCAGTTGGTCGTCGGCCACTTCCAGCCCGAAGCGATCGCGGAAGGCTTTGACGGCTTCAGCGCCCATCTTTTTCAGCTGGTGGTTGATGTTCTGGCCTTCGCCGGCCTCGCCCATGCCGAAGCCCTTGACGGTTTTCGCCAGGATCACCGTCGGCTGGCCGCTGTGACGCACGGCGGCGGCATAGGCGTTGTAGACCTTGTCCGGGTCATGGCCGCCCCGTGAGAGTTTCCAGATATCGTCGTCGGACATATCTGCCACCAGCGCTAGCAACTCCGGGTATTTGCCGAAGAAGTGTTCCCGCACGTAGGCGCCGTTTTGTGATTTGTAGTTTTGATAGTCGCCGTCCACGCACTCCATCATGCGCTGGCGCAGCAAGCCGCTTTTATCCTTTTCCAGCAGCGCATCCCAGCCGCCGCCCCAGATTACCTTGATCACGTTCCAGCCGGCGGCGCGGTACAGGCTTTCGAACTCCTGGATCACCTTGGCATTGCCGCGCACCGGTCCATCCAGGCGTTGCAGGTTGCAGTTGACCACGAAGATCAGGTTGTCGAGCTTCTCGCGCCCGGCCAGGGAAATGGCCGCCAGGGATTCCGGCTGATCCATCTCGCCATCACCGAGGAACGCCCACACCTTGCGGCCCTGGTGCTGCTTGAGGTCGCGGAACTCCAGGTAGCGCATGAAGCGCGCCTGATACGCGGCGGTAATCGGTCCGAGGCCCATGGAAACCGTAGGAAACTGCCAGAAGTCCGGCATCAGGCGAGGGTGCGGATAGGATGACAAACCGTCGCCACCGGCTTCGCGGCGGAAGTTGTCCAGCTGCGCTTCGCTGATCCGGCCTTCGAGGTACGCCCGCCCGTAAATGCCCGGCGCGGAGTGGCCCTGGATGTACACCAGGTCGCCATCGAAGCTTTCAGTTCGGCCACGGAAGAAATGGTCGAAGCCTACGTCATACAGCACCGCAGCCGATGCATAGGTTGCGATATGCCCGCCCACGCCGGAATGTTTCCCCGCGCGCAGCACCATGGCCATGGCGTTCCAGCGGATAAACGCATTCAGCCGGCGCTCGGTGGCCAGGTTGCCGGGGTAGGGCAGCTGGCGGTCTACCGGGATGGTGTTGACGTACGGGGTGGTCACCCGCCCGTAGAAGTCGCCATGCCGCGCCACATCGAAATCCAGCAACTGATCAATCAGGTAATGCGCGCGCGGGCGGCCTTCGGTGGACAGCACCGATTCGATGGACTCCAGCCATTCGCGGGTTTCCTGTGGATCGTCGTCGAGGCGTACTGCAGTGTTCGGGGTCATGTCAGGCTCCAGGGTGGACGGGTTTCAGCGTGTGGGCTCCTTGTGGGAGCTTTGCGAATGTAGTTGCAATTGCAACTACATGACTGAATCTAGCGCGGGATGAGCTACTATTGCAACCTTCTTGAAATTCCCCGGATGGTGTTGCATGTCGTCGAAAGAGCCTGATGTCTGGTTCCGTTTTGTTCGGGCCCACAGGACGGTCATCCGTGAAATCGAGCGGCGCCTGGCCGATGCCGGTCTGCCGCCGTATGCCTGGTACGACGCTTTGTGGGGCCTGGAAAGTGGCCCCGATGGCACCCGGCGCATGCACGAATTGGCCGATGTGCTGGCCATCGAACGCTACAACCTGACGCGCCTGGTCGACCGCCTGGAAAAGGACGGCCTGGTGGTGCGTTCGCGCTCCGACGGTGACGGGCGTGCTGCCTTTGTCTCGATCACCGACGCGGGCCGGGTATTGCGTAAAAAGATGTGGAAAATCTACGAAAGCAGCGTGGATGAATTGTTTTTGTCGCAGCTCGACAGCGAGCAACGCCGGGGTTTTGCCGAGGCATTGGAGCGTACCGCGGGGCTGGCGATGGAGGCGGGCGTGCAGACCCGCGGGCGACGTAAGACCTGAAGCAAAGACTCCAGGCGACGCGGATTCCGTGTGGGAGCGGGCTTGCTCGCGAAAGCGGTGTGTCAGCAACAGTAATATCAACAGGTACACCGTCTTCGCGAGCAAGCCCGCTCCCACATTTGATCTGCGATGGATTGCAGATCGTCATTTCAGGTGATATCGATTCAGGGCGTTCTCCACCTGTTCTGCTTCGATCCAGCCGTCATCCGCCAACGCCTTCAATGCCAGCACCGCTACCCAATATCGACTGGGTGCTGACGTTTCCACGGAGCCCGCACCCAATGCTACAAAACGCGCATCCACATGCCCCGCCAATTGATCGACGATAGGCTGCGGATACCCGGTGACTGCGACCACCGGCGCGCCATCCCCAGCCAGGCAATCCCTTAGATGACAACTGCGCTTCGGTGCCAACGGGTGCAGGCGATTCCAGCGTTGCGCTGCATCTGCTTCGCGGGCCAGCCGTGTATAGCTGGGGCAACTCCACAGTTGCGCCTCGACGTTCCAATCCGTCTCGAGCAACTGCGCGGCGTGCACGACTTCTTCAAACGCTCGACCCGCACCCAGCAACCGCACCCTCAATTCACTGGCGTATGAGCGTCGGACCCGGTACATGCCCCTGAGCGCATGGTCACTATCCTGCGGGCTCAGCCCTGGCCCTTCGTGTTGATCGTGCAGTGCCAGGTAGTAGAACCCTGGCTCGCCGTCGACATACAGCGCCTGCAAACCCGCCAGCACAATCGCCCGGGCTTCCTCGCCGGAGGCCGGGTCATAAGGTGTGCAGTGAGGATTGCTGGCCAGCCATAAGGGCAGTGAAGGGGAGGGCTGGGTTGCATTGTCGTTGCACAGGATGCCCCGCTGACGGGTCTCGCCGGACAGCGCGCGCAACTGCGCCGATGACGCGGCCGTGTGCAGGTACAGCATGGGTTTTTCCCCGGTATTGCGCGCGAACCAGGTGGGCCAGCTCACCACTCGGCGTGAGCGCGACTGGCCGCGAATCACCCACGCCTGCCGGCTGGACTCCAGGGTGTTGGCCATGGTCATCACGCTATACAGGGGCGAGCAGCGGGGCTGCTGCGTTGCATTCAGGGCGTCGATGCAGATCAGGGCAGAGCGTTCGGTGCTGGCAGTCATGAGCAGGGTCGCTTGGCAACGGGTGCCCATACCCTAAAGGAATTCGGCTTACGATTGCAATTGCAATGATTGCAGTTGCATCTAAAATTCATCCGGCTAAATCAAGGCAATCCTGCTACGTTTAATCCTGAAGTGCAGGAACGTCATGCCACGGACATTTTTTCGTCATGACGGCACTTTAGGCTGGTTGTGCAGGTCACTAAGCAACCCCTTTTCATAAAACAAGGAGTCAACCATGGACGATTACCAGGAAGAATTGCTCGAGTACCACGCCTTTGAACTGGATCCGCTGGATCCGGCCGATGATGCCACCGAGCTGTAAGACAGACGTCAGGCGGAATGCCGCTGACTGCGGCGAAATTCCCCTGGGGTCTGGCTGTTCCAGCGCTTGAACGCCCGTTGAAAGGCTTCCGCTGAAGCAAAACCGAGCAGATAGGCAATTTCACCGAACGCCAGTTCGGTATCGCGAATGTAGGTCATGGCCAGGTCGCGGCGAGTGTCATTGAGAATCGCCCGGAACTGAGTCCCTTCTTCCGCCAGCTTGCGCCGCAAGGTCCAGGTCGGCAGTTTCAAGCGTGACGCCACTTCTTCCAGGTCGGGTTCCCGGCCACCATTGAGCATCGGCCCGAGCAAGCGGGTAATGCGCTCGCGCAGGCTGCGGGTGCGCGTCAACTGCTCCAGTTCCCGTTCACACAATTGCACCAGTAATTGCCAGGTACTCGGGCAATGTTCCGGGTTGCGCATGGCCAGGGTTTTCTGGCTCAGGCGCAGTTGGTTGTGCTCGGCGCCAAACTGGATCGGGCAGTCCCCCAGCACGCTGTAGCGCTCGCTGTAGTCCGGTGCTTCGAATTCGATTTCGATGCGTTGCGCCTGCACCGGTTGCAGGCTCAGGCTCGACAACTGATGCAGCCACCCGGCGATGATCGAATCCACCACAAAGCGGTTGTAGGCGTTGTAGGGGCTGATGGAATAGAAGCGCAACCAGGCGCCATCCGTGTCCTCGTGAAAGCTCGACTGGCCGCGATAGTTGGAGCCGTACAAGGCTTCGAAGCGCGTCAGGGTACGGGCGGCTTCGCGCACGGTGGGCGCCTGGGCGGCGGTGACCCCGGCGAGCCCGGCCTGGCTCAGGCGGCTGAGCTGGCCCATGCGCAGGCCCAGGCTGGCGTCGCCGGTCAACTGGATGGCCGCAAAGCCCAGGCGCATATAGCGCGGGATCGACAAGCGTGCACCCGCCTCGGCCAGGCGTGCCGGGTCAAGGCCGTATTGCAGCAGCAACGGTTGCGGGTCCAGGCCATGGCTGTGGATCGCATCGGCCAAGGTGTGGACGAAGCCCACCGACAAATCCCCAAGCCGCACCGGCTTCATTGAGTTACAGCCACACGTTCAGCAGGCGCGCGCCACGGGCATTGCCGTCGGCGAACACCTGGCCGTTGCTGCTGAGGAAGCTTTGCCCGGCGCTGCCCATGTCAAAGAACTGCCCGCGCAGGAACACGCTCATGCCGGCGGTGGCCTGGCTGATGGGTTGCTGGCTGATCAGGGTCAGGCGGTGCCAGGCTTCGCCTTCGCTGAGCTCTTCGGGCTTGAGGCTGATCTCGGCTGGCGTCGATACGCTTTTGAAGCCGCGCCACGGCTTGTCCCAGGTCTCGCGGCCAATCACGAAGGCCGGCACCGCCACCAACTGGGCGCCTTGCTCGTTGAGCTTGCGGTAGTTGTCCGGGTACCAGCTGTCGCTGCCGATCAGGATGCCCAGGCGCCCGGCCGGGGTATCGACCACGCTGACGCTGTTTTCATCGCCCGGCTCAATAAAGCCGCGCTCGTCAAAAATCGGATACAGCTGGCGTTGCGGCTGGCCCAGCGGCAAGCCATCGCGGTCGAAGACCACACTGGTGTTGTACAGCGCGCCATGACCGATCTGCAGCTGGCCCTGGCTGACGCTCGGGTTGGGCAGGGCAATGGAGCCGGCCACCAGGGTCACGCCGAATTCCTTGGCCAGGCCACCGAACAGCACTTGATAGTCGCGGGCCATGGCCGGGGCCTTCATACGCAGGTAGGCGTCGTCGATGCGGTCGTCACCCTTGGCGCTGATCAAGGCCCGCAGGAACAGCAGTGGGTTGCTCGCCGACAACCAGTTCATCGCTTCCTTGAGGTTGGTGGCCTGGTACAGCTCGTTCTTTTCGCCGCTGACCATCAGCCAGGTGCCGATATGTTCCGGCAGTACCACGATGGTCTTGTCGTTGATCAGGCCCTGGTCACGGGCGTTTTGCAGATAGGCCGCCAGCTTGAGGTGCAGGCGTTCCAGGCTCTGGTAGTCGGCGGGGAACAGTTCCGGCTGGATGCCCAGCAGGTTGCCGCGGTCGGCGGGCACGCCTTGGTCGACGGCCAGGTTGATCCGCAGGTCGGACAGGTAATGGCCCACGGGGCGCTCCTGGGTCCAGACCAGATAGGCGGAAACGGCGGCGACCAGGGCCATGATGAGGGTGAAGCCAAGAAGTTTACGCATGGGGCAAATGACAACGGACCGTGTGCTGGGTTTGCATTTTCTCTCAAATTTCTGGGCTGGGTACGAAAAACCGTGGTTTGGCACGAAAATCTCAAAAGCCTTGAGTGCGTGTTTTCGCCGCGGGCCGGATCTTTCCAGGGTCGACAGTAACGGGTTGTGACCACAGGTGCACGCGTGCTGGTCAATGCCGTGGGATGTTACTCGTGCGCGCACCAGCTTCTGGCAGATTGTTACTTTGTGCCTCAATACCGTGCGCAAGTTCCTCGCCAAGGTTGATTCGCGCGATGGGTTCGCGGAGGGCTGGCCGCGCAACTCAGGTGTTTCAGCGCCTTACAGGCCTCTCTGTTCAACGACGCGTCGAGTTGGCAACAACCTTGCATATGCTTGTATGTACAA
>NZ_JACAPY010000025.1:0-111870 GCF_013385455.1 Pseudomonas sp. G1002 | reverse complement strand
AAGAGCGGAACCAATATCAGCCATCACCCAAATAACGGATATGTACCCAGCCCCCAGCCCCCAGCAGCCCAACACATTGGCGTATCCTTACCCCTCCACCCCAAGGCCCGATTAAAAAATGCTGGTGATATCCAACAACGTGCACCTCCCCGACGCCGAGATCGAACTGACAGCCATCCGCGCCCAGGGCGCTGGCGGTCAAAACGTCAACAAGGTCTCCAGCGCCGTGCACCTGCGTTTCGACATCCCGGCCTCGTCCCTGCCTGACTTCTACAAGGAACGCCTGCTGGCCCTGCGCGACACCCGCATCACCAGCGAAGGCGTACTGATCCTCAAGGCCCAGCAATACCGCACCCAGGAACAAAACCGCGCCGACGCCCTCGAGCGCCTGGTGGAACTGATCCTCAGCGCCACCAAGGTCGAAAAGAAACGCCGCCCCACCAAACCCACCCTGGGCTCAAAGAAGCGCCGCCTCGAATCCAAGACCAAACGCGGCAGCATCAAGGCCGGCCGCGGCAAGGTGGACTTCTAACTCGCCTGACGTTCTTCGCGATACTTCGGCGCCTGCCGATACAAATACAGGCTCAACAGCAACCCGCCAAACGCCGCGATCGCCGCAAACAGGAAGATCGAGGCAAACCCGAACCCCGCCGCAATCGCCCCGGCCAACGGCCCGGTGATCCCCAACGACAAATCGATAAACAGCGAATACGCCCCCACCGCCGCACCCCGGCTCGAGGCGGGCACCAGGTTGACCGCCTCCACACCCAAGGCCGGAAACACCAGGGAAAAGCCAAACCCGCTCAACGCCGCACCCGCCAACGCCAAATGAGGATCCGGCGCCAGCCACAGCAGCAGCAGCCCCAGCGTCTCCACCGACAAACAGGCAATCGCTACGCGAAACCCGCCAATGCGGTTGATCAAATTGCCGAACAACAACCGCGCCCCGATAAAGCTGGCACCGAACAGGCTCAGGCACAGCACCGCGTTATCCCAATGCTGGGTCGCGTAATACAAGGTGATGAAGGTGGCGATGGTGCCAAACCCGATCGAGCCCAGCGCCAGCCCGCAGCCGTGAGGCAACACGCGCCCCAGCACATGCATGAACGGCAGGCGCTCGCCCACCACGATCGGCGCGGCGACTTTCGGCCAGGCCAGCAGCAGGCCCAGCACCGCCAGCAGGATGATGCTGACGCCCATGCTCCACAGCCCGAAATGACTGACCAGCAACACCCCCAGCGGTGCGCCGATGGCCAGGGCGCCGTAGCTGGCGATGCCGTTCCAGGAGATGACCTTGGCGGTATTCGCCGCGCCCACCCGGCCAATGCCCCAGCCGATGGAACCCGAGCCCACCAGGCTTTCAGCGCTGCCCAGCACCAGGCGGCCAATCAGCAGGCTGGTGAGGCTCAGCGCCGGCAGGTGTGACAGCCACGCCGAGAGCAACATGAACACGCCGCTCAACCCGCAACCGGCCAGGCCGTACATGACGGCGCGCTTGCTGCCGCGATTATCGATGATGCGTCCGGCATAGGGCCGGCTCAGCAGAGTCGCCAGGTATTGCACGCTGATCACAAGGCCCGCGATCACGGCGCCAAAGCCCAGGTCGCTGTGCACATAGCCAGGCAACACGGCCAGGGGAATGCCGATATTCAGGTAGCCGATGAAGGTGAACAAAACGATGGAAACGACTTGCAGCGTGACCGCCATGGGGCGCTGGGTATCTGGCATGGGGAGAGGTCCACTGTCGCAGCAGGAAAAGATAGGCTGCTTATGATACCGATGCTGGGCGCGTGCGGGGGCAGCAAAGCAAACTTTTAGCGATCGGCGGGGTTGAGCAGTTGCGTGGTTACCAACGCGGCGAGGGCGTTTTCCTGGGTGCCGAAGCGCTTGAGCAGGAGGGCCTGTTTTTCCGGGGTGAGGCGGTTCCATACGTCGACCATGTGCAAGGCAGTGTCGAGCAGGGCGGTATCGGGGGTGGTGTCGGTCATGGCGGGGCTCACGGTGTTCAGGCGGTGTGGAAAGCGCGCAATGTCACGCTTTCCACACGGTCTGGGTACGGCTCTCAGTCTTCGCTCTTGCGGTCGACCGGTTTTGCCTCTTTGGGCTCGGGCTTGGTGGCACCGGCCTGTTGCGGGGTTGGCTGCTCAGTTTCGTGCAGGCTTGGGAAGGGGAGATTAGGGATTTCGTGCATCGTCGTCGCTCCTCGCAAGATCTGTTTTATCAATCGCAGGTGATTCCGCGCGTTCAAAAAGCCTGTGCAGGATACAGCACTGTAAATGACAGAAAGATTTTATCTCAGAAAATGAACGCGTCTTCATCCCGCCGCGCAAGTGACGTGGCGCCACAGGGGTGTCGATTGTCATCGTACAACATCGCCTTCAACGGATTGACATCGTGCTGCTGACTGAATATAACGCTAACAGTTGTATGACGACATATGACGTTACAGTTTTATAGCGCCCGTAATACGGATGCGCTCGGTCGCAGAACGTACGCCTCAAATCTAAAAATAATTAAGGTGAAGCGATGAAAATCAAAGGCATCCGTTGGTGGATGGTCGGGCTGATGACGGTCGGCCTGATTATTAACTACCTGGCCCGCAACACGCTCTCAGTCGCAGCCCCCACGCTGATGACCGACCTGAGCATCTCCACTGAGCAGTATTCCCACATCGTTGTTGCCTGGCAGGTGTGCTACGCCTTGATGCAGCCGATCGCCGGTTATGTGATCGATGCGATCGGTACCAAGATGGGCTTTGCCATCTTCGCCATCTCCTGGTCGGTAGTCTGTGCCCTGGCGGCATTCGCCACCGGTTGGCAGAGCCTGGCAGTGGCCCGTGGCGCACTGGGGCTGACGGAGTCGGCGGGCTTCCCCGGCGGCGTCAAGGCGATTACCGAGTGGTTCCCGGCCAAGGAGCGCTCCGTCGCCATCGGCTGGTTCAACTTTGGTTCGTCGTTTGGTGCGTTGCTGGCGCCGCCACTGGTGGTCTGGGCGATTTTGCACAGCGGCTGGCAGTTGGCATTCCTGATCGTTGGCGGCATCGGCCTGGTGTGGAGCGGGCTGTGGCTGCTGCTGTACAAGCACCCGCGTGACCAGCGCCTGCTGGCCCAGGCCGAGCGTGAGTACATCGAGGCCGGCCAGGAAACCCACCTCAAGGAAGGCGTGCAGAAGAAAGCCAGCTGGAAGCGCATCCTCAAGAGCCGCAACTTTTTCGCCATCGCCTCGGCGCGGATGCTCTCGGAGCCGGCCTGGCAGACGTTCAATGCCTGGATTCCGTTGTACCTGATGACCGAGCGGCACATGAACATCAAGGAAATGGCGCTGTTCGCCTGGCTGCCGTTCCTGGCCGCCGACATTGGCTGTGTGCTGGGTGGCTACCTGAGCCCGTTGTTCCACCGCTACTTCAAGGTCTCGCTGTTCACCTCGCGCAAGCTGGTGATGCTGTTCGGTTGCCTGTGCATGATCGGCCCGGCGTGCATCGGCCTGGTGGACAGTGCCTACACCGCGATTGCCCTGCTGTGTGTCGGCGGTTTCGCCCACCAGACCTTGTCGGGTGCACTGTTTTCCATCGCCTCGGACTCATTCGGCAAGAATGACGTGGCCACCGCCACCGGTGGCGGGCAGATGTGCGGGTTTATCGGGGCTGCGGCATTTACTGCGGTGTTCGGCGTGCTGGTGACCAAGGTCGGCTACAGCCCGCTGTTTGTGGTGCTGGCGATTTTCGACATCATTGCGGCCATCGTGATCCTGATGGTGGCCCGGGAGATCGTCAAAGATCCGGAGCCAGCCACCCAAACCGGTCACGGCGGCACATTGCTGCCGGTTTAACCCTGGCGTTCCATCGCCGCCTTGTAGAGCGAGTTCTTCGGCTGGGCAAACACCCGGGCCAGCATCGGCTCGAAGAAGCTCAGCGGCAGGGTGTCGTAGGCCGGGTCGAACGCCGCCGCGTCGTACTGCGCGCAGAACTCGATGGTTTGCCGGTACTGCGGGTGGTCGCCAAATTGCTCGCGCAGGTGGCGGTCCATCCCCAGGTGGTGGAAGAAGTAGTAGCCCTGGAAGATCCCGTGCTTCTCCACCATCCACAGATTCTCGGCGCTTACGAACGGCTTGAGGATCGCGGCGGCGATGTCCGGGTGGTTGTAGGAACCGAGGGTGTCGCCGATGTCGTGGAGCAGGGCGCACACCACGTACTCTTCATCCCGGCCATCGTGCCAGGCGCGGCTGGCGGTTTGCAGCGAGTGGGTCAGGCGGTCCACCGGGAAGCCGCCGAAGTCGCCCTCCAGCAGCCGTAGATGCGCCAGGATCCGGCTTGGCAATTGCCGGGCGTAAGCACTGAAATCCTTGGCGATGATCGCCCAGTCTTCCTGGGTACCATCCTGCATATGGGTGAAACGGGCCTGCTGGTTCATCAAAGCCTCTCTTATTGTTCTTCAAGCGTGGGGCTAGAACGGCACCTTGCCCAGAATCATGTCGCGGTACATCACGAAATCCCCCAACAGGCTGTACAGCGGATGCTGGAAGGTCGCCGGGCGATTCTTTTCAAAGAAGAAATGGCCGATCCAGGCAAAGCTGTAGCCGGCTACCGGCAGCGCCAGCAGCAGCCACCACGCACCTTTGCCGATCGCCAACGCGAGAATGAAGATAACGAGGCTGGTGCCGATAAAGTGCAGGCGACGGCACGTACTGTTGCCGTGTTCGCTCAGGTAATACGGGTAGAAATCGGCAAAGCTGTTGAATTGCCTGGCATTTTCCACAGTGGTCGGCCCTCTGGTTATTGTTCTGCCCGACAGATGTTCGGCGGGGAGCTTATTTGAGTCTAGAGTCATCAGTGGTAACAGCCAGTGACAATAGATGCCACTTTAGTATCCTTCGGATTCCTGGCTGTCGTTTCAGCCTTCCTTGTTAAGAAAACGCCATGAGCGAACGAACGACTTCTGCAAGCTGGGCGATGGGGATAGTCAAGGCGCTGGAAATGGACGGCCTGGATTGCCGTGCCTTGTTCAAGCAGCTTGGCCTGGATTACGCCGCGCTGAATGACCCGGATGCACGCTTCCCCCAGGACTCCATGACCCGGCTCTGGCAGCGCGCGGTCGAGCTGTCGGGCAACCCGGCGATTGGCTTGAACATGGGCAAGGTGGTGCGCCCGGCGTCGTTTCATGTGGCCGGCTACGCCTTGATGTCCAGCAATACCCTGGCCGAAGGTTTTATGCGGCTGGTGCGTTACCAGCGAATCATTGCTGAAAGTGCCGACCTGAGTTTCCGCCTGTTGCCCGAAGGTTATGCGCTGATTCTGACGGTGCACGGCGACCACCTGCCGCCTACCCGGCAAAGTGCCGAAGCGTCCCTGGCCAGTGCCCTGGCGTTATGCGGCTGGCTGACCGGGCGCACGTTGCAACCGCGCAAGGTGCTGGTGCAGGGCGATCAGCCAGCGGACCTGGCGCCCTACAAACAAGCCTTCCATGCACCGCTGGTGTTCAACGCGCCCTATGACGCGCTGATCTTCGAACGGGCCGATATGGAGGCGCCGTTGCCCACGGCGAACGAGGCGATGGCGTTGTTGCACGATCGTTTTGCCGGGGAGTACCTGGCGCGGTTTTCCGAGAGCCGGGTGACCCACAAGGCGCGGCAGGTGCTATGCCGATTGCTGCCCCAGGGCGAGCCCAAGCGTGAAGTGGTTGCGCAGACGTTGCACCTGTCCCAGCGCACCTTGCAGCGCCGCTTGCAGGAGGAGGGCACGAGTTTCCAGACCTTGCTCGACGACACCCGCCGCGAACTGGCCGAGCAATACCTGGCGCAGCCGAGCATGACCCTGCTGGAAATTGCCTACCTGTTGGGGTTTGCCGACCCGAGCAACTTCTTTCGTGCGTTCCGCCGCTGGTTCGATGCCACGCCCGGCGAGTACCGGGCGCGGTTGCATGAGCTGCCTGTCAGTGACGCCAAAACGCCGGAATGCACAGCACAAACACCGTAATGATCTCCAGCCGGCCCAGCAGCATGCCGAATGACAGGATCCACTTGGCAGCGTCCGGGAGGGTGGAGAAGTTACCGGCCGGGCCGATGGTTTCCCCCAGGCCCGGGCCCACGCCGGACACGGTACTGGCGGCGCCGGTCAGTGCGGTCATCCAGTCCAGGCCCAGCAGTGACAGGGCCAGGGCAATGGCGCAGATGGTGATGGCGAAGAAAAACGAAAAGGTCAGGATCGAACGCACGATTTCTTCATCGAGGCGATGACCGTTGTACTTCTGCTTGATCACCGCCCGTGGGTGAATCAGCTGGTTCAAGTTGGCCTTGAGCAGGATGTAGGCGACCTGGAAACGGAAGATCTTGATCCCGCCAGCCGTGGAGCCGGAGCAACCGCCCACAAAGCCCAGGTAGAAGAACAGCATCAGCGAGAAATTGCCCCAGATGCTGTAGTCCCCCAGCGCAAAACCTGTGGTAGTGACTACCGAAGTGACGTTTACCGCCACGTGGCGCAGCGCCTCCAGCCAATGCAGATTGGTGGTCCACCAATACCAGGTGCCGAGCACCAGCCAGGTCACCACCAGCAAACCAAGCATGCCCTGCACCTGCTGATCCTTGATCAGTGCCCGGCGGTTGCCACGCATCGTGGCCACATACAGGGTGAACGGCAGGCTGCCCATGATCATCACCACCACGGCCACCCAGTGCACCGCCGGCTGTTTCCAGTGGGCCAGGGATTCGTCGGAAGTGGAAAACCCGCCGGTGGAAATTGCCGACATCGCATGGTTGATCGCATCGAACAGCCCCATCCCGGCCCACCAGAACGCCAGGCTGCCGAGGATGGTGATGCCCACGTACGCCGCCACGATCAGGCGCGCCACCATGTGCGAGCGGGGCATGACCTTTTCCGAGCGGTCGGAGGATTCGGTCTGGAACAGGCGCATGCCACCGATGCGCAGCAGCGGCAGGATCGCCACCGCCATGCCGATAAAGCCGATGCCGCCGAGCCAGTGCAGCAGCGAGCGCCAGATGAGGATGCCCGGGGACATGGTGTCCAGGCCGCTGAGCACCGTGGAACCGGTGGCGGTGATGCCGGACATGCTTTCGAAGAACGAGTCGGTGTAGCTGATGTGCTGGGTCAGCAGGAACGGCAGTGCGGCGAAGATGCACACCACCAGCCAGCTGGAGACGGTGAGCAGGTACATGTCCCGCGGGCGCAGGTGCACATGTTCCGGGCGGCCGGGGATGACCAGTGCCAGGCCCGCGATAAAGGTAATCAGGCTGGCCCAGAGGAACGACGGCAGGTCGCTGGTGCGTTCAAAAAACACCAGGGTCGCCATGGGGATGACCATGGCGATCGCCAGGGTGATCAGGAAGATGCCGATAATGAAACCGATTATCCGTAAGGTCGGCAACGCCATGAGGTCCGCTCGGGGTGACAGGAAAGGCGCCATTCTACCTGCGGTGCAGGGCAAGTAAACCGGGGGGGCGTTGGAGACGTGGCAGATCAAGTGTGGGAGCGGGCTTGCTCGCGAAAGCGGTGTATCAGTCAACGGATGCATTGGCTGACCCACCGCTTTCGCGAGCAAGCCCGCTCCCACAGGAGATTTGTGCTGGTTGATGGAGCTTGGAGGGCAGGCACAAAAAAGGCGACCCGAAGGTCGCCTCATTCAACGCGGCACTGATCAGAACTCGTGATCAGCGTTATCCGGGTTCAAGTCACTGATGCCCAGCTTGCCAGCAGCCTGTTCGATCGAACCGGTCTGCTTCACCAATGCGGCGATGGCGTCACGTACGATCTGGTTGCCTTTGTCGTTACCGGCAGCAATCAACTGGTCGTAGTGTTCGCCGTTGTTGGCGTGGTCCACCATCACCTGGATCTTCGCTTCGGTGGAGGCCAGGTCAGCCTTCAACGCTTCATCGGCCGCCGGGTCGGCCTTGGCCACCAGGGAGGACAGGCTGGCGCCGGTCATCTTGGTACCGTCGGTGCGGGTGTACTCACCCAGGTAAACGTTACGAATACCCTTGGCGTCGTAGAAGTGCGAGTTGTGGGTGTTGTCGCTGAAGCAGTCCTGTTCGTCTTCCGGCGAGTTGGCTTCCAGGGAAACCTTCATGCGCTCACCGGCCAGCTCGCCCAGGGACAGGCTACCCATGCCGAACAGCATCTTGCGCAGGCCATCGGTCGCAGGTTCTGCTTCCAGCGTGGCGCGGTAGTTGTCTTCGACGTTGGGCTTCCAGTTGCCGACCATTTCTTCCAGGTCGCTGACCAACAGTTGAGTCACGGCGCGCAGGTAGGTGCGGCGGCGCTCGTTGTGGCCGCCAGTGGCGCCATCACCGGTCATGTAGTCCGACGCTGGACGGTTGCCGGCGCCCGGGCCGGTGCCGTTCAGGTCCTGGCCCCAGAGCAGGAATTCAATTGCGTGGTAGCCGGTGGCTACGTTGGCTTCGGAACCGCCCAGCTCATTCAGGCTGGCGAGTTTTTCCGGGGTGATGTCTTTGACATCGACCTTGTCTTCGCCGACCTGGATCTCGTTGTTGGCGATGATGTTGGCGGTGGCGCCAGGGTTGCCCAGGGCGTGTTCGTAGGTCTTGTCGACGTAGTCGATCAGGCCTTCGTCCAGGGGCCAGGCGTTCACCTGGCCTTCCCAGTCGTCAATGATGGTGTTGCCGAAGCGGAACACTTCACTCTGCAGGTACGGCACGCGCGAGGCGATCCAGGCGGTACGGGCCGCTTTCAGGGTGTCGTCGTTCGGGTTGGCAAGGAAAGTGTCGATCGCGGTTTGCAGGGTTTTCGCGGTGGACTCGGCATCGCTGTACACCGCGAACACCATGTCAGCGTAATGCGCGACCACAGCCTTGGCGGCGGCCTCGTCTACCTGGCCTGCCGGGGCAGCCGCCGGGGCGGTGGTGCTGGCGGCGGCCGGGGCTTGAGGCGCGGCGGCCTTGTCTTTGCCTTCACCGCAACCGGCGAGCGAAATGGCAATGGCGAGAAGGCTGGCGGTGGCCAGGGGCATACGAATCATGGCGAACATCCTGCTTCGGTTGTTGATGGGGCACGCGGGGGGCGCGCAAAACTGCGACATAATGCGAAAGATTTGCATTTTGTGTAAAGCGTTATAAGCAGGAAATATTTAGTATCGATTTGCCGGCCATCGGTGCGCGTGGCCCCGATGGCCGGCATCGCTTCAGAGGATGGCGGCGTTATTGCGCTGGGCCTGCTTCAAGTAGGCCACCAACTCCCGTGCCGGCAAGGGTTTGCTGTAGTGGTAGCCCTGACCCTCGTGGCAACCCTCGGAGATGATGTAGGCCTCCTGTTCGGCGGTCTCCACACCCTCGGCGATCACCTGCATGCCAAGGCTTTTGCCGAGCTGGATGATCGCCCGCACGATGGTCGCATCGTCGTCGTCATCCAGCAGGTCCTGGACGAAGCTCTTGTCGATCTTGATCTTGTCCAGCGGCAGGCTTTTCAGATAGCTCAGGGATGAATAGCCGGTGCCGAAGTCATCAATCGCAATCAGTGCCCCGGAGCGGCGCAGGCTCAGCAGGTGCTGGGCGGCGGTGCTGATGTCTTCCATCAGGCCGGTCTCGGTGACTTCCAGCTCCAGGCTACGCGGCGGCAAGCGGTAGATTTGCAGCAGGTTGTTGACCACCCGTGGCAGCTCGGCGTGGTGCAGCTGTACGGTCGACAGGTTGACCGCCATCCGCAGCTCGGTGAAGCCCAGGTCATGCCATTCCCGCAGTTGCCGGCAGGCCTGGTCCAGTACCCATTCGCCGATGGCAATGATGGTGCCGTTCTGTTCGGCCAGGGGGATAAACAGGTCGGGCGGCACCAGGCCGTGCTCCGGGTGCTGCCAGCGGATCAACGCTTCGACACCCACCACACGGTGGTCGAGATAGCTGATCTGCGGCTGGTACACCAGGTGAAACTGCTCGCGGCTCAAGGCGTCGCGCAGATCCTTTTCCAGCTCGCGGCGGCGGCGCATTTCGCTGTCGACGCTGGCGATATAGAACTGGTAGCGGTTGCGCGAGCGGCTCTTGGCCAGGGTCATGGTCTGTTCGGCTTTTTGCAGCAGCTTCTCGGTGCTGTCGCCGTCTTCCGGGAACAGGGTGATGCCGATGGTGGCACGCAGGCGGATCTGTTCGTGATCGAGGGCGAATTCGGCTTCCAGGTCGTCGAGGATGCTTTGTGCCAATTCGGCGGCTTCGTAGGGCTGCTCGATATCGGCCTGCACCAGGGCGAACTGGTCGCCGCCGAGGCGGGCGAGGGCGCCGAGGCGGCCGCTGTGGGCGCGCAGGCGGTCGGCCAGGGCCAGCAGCAACTGGTCGCCGGCCTGGTAGGTGAACTGCTCGTTGACGCTTTTGAAGTCATCCAGCCCCACGCACAACACCGCGACCCGACGTTGCCGGCGGCCGGCGTCGATCAGGATCTTGTCCAGTTGCTCCTGCAGTTTCTGGCGGTTCGGCAGGCCGGTCAGGAAGTCGTACTGGGCCATGCGCAGCAGGCTGTTTTCCGCCTCATGGCGCAAGTGCGTATTGCGCTCGATGGATTCGAGCAACTGGTTGGCGGTGTTGATCCAGAGCCCCAGCTCGTTTTTCTCGTGGCCCTTGAGCTGCGGGATCTTGTGCTCGCTGGGGCGGTCGGGGTTGATCGAACTCAGGTGCTCGATGATGCGCGAGAGCGGCTTGGTCAGCAGCCAGTGATAGACCAGGTACAACACCAGCCCCATGGCCAGCGCCCGCAGCACCCCGGAGATGAAAATGATCACCGAACTGACGAGAAACCCTTTGCCATAGGTGGCGGTGTCGAGGGTGATGCTCAGGTCACCGTAGTACTCGCTGTAAGGCCCGCGCCCCACCAGCGGTGTGGTGAAAGTGCGTTCCTGGCCCAGAATCAGGTCGGTCAGCCAGCGGCTCGGGGATTGTTGCAGGTCGCGGGTTTTTTCCGCGAGCATGGTTTCGTTGGGGTGGCCGATGGAGGCCATGCGCACGGCATCATCCTGGAACAGACCTTCGATGACCTGCATGCCCATCTCCCGGTCCAGACTGTAGACGGCCTGGGTGGACGGGTCGCGAAACATGTCGAGGATGCGCTGGGCATCACCGGCCACGGCCTGGCGCGTCTTGTACGCATCAAAGACGATCTGCGCCGCGCTCAGTACCACGCCCACGGCCAATGCCGAAAGCAGTACCACCCGTAGCAACTTCACCGACAAGCTGTTTTTGAGTTCCAGCTTCAAAGGGTTATTCCTTGTTCCATGCGGGTAGCCTCAATATGCCATGAGTATTGGCAATCCCGTGAGGGCAGTCAAAGGGACATTGCGGCCAGGGCAGGTTTTGCAGTTTAGATGAGCGCGTCCGGGGGTAAGACGTTGGGAGGGGGAATGGAAAGGCAGGCCTGGCATGGAGTGAAGTCGGCGGATCGTACGTGCCGACTTCTTATACTGTCTTTTCAGGACGAGCGCGGGTTTTTCAGGCCAGCGAAACAAACCGTCGAGCGTCAGCGCCCATCAGGTAAACGAAATTTTCGGCGGTTGTGGCTGGTCTTGCGCCTGAGGGTCGATTTGCCCCAAGGCCTGTCGAGCTATGTCCACGGTCTTATCAAGGATGCCCAAGCTTTTGTCCAGGACGTCCAGGCCCTTATCTGTCACGTTATCGAACACGTTAAGTGCTTGAGGGGCCATGCCGATCAAAGATGCTAGATCCATATCAAGTTCTCCTGCAGTCAATCAGAGGGACATTCCTCTTACATGCTGCGTGGCGAAATCCTTTTGATGAGTTCCAGTGGTTTCCTGGCATTTTTCCATTTGTAATCGCCCACAAAAAAGCCCGGCAATCGCCGGGCTCTTTCTACTGCAAGCGGTACTTAAGCGGTGAAGGTCTTGCCTTCGAACTGCTCAGCCACGAACTTCCAGTTGACCAGGTTCCAGAACGCTTCCACATACTTTGGACGCACGTTGCGGTAGTCGATGTAGTAAGCGTGTTCCCAGACGTCGCAGGTCAGCAGCGGGGTGTCGCCGCTGGTCAGCGGGTTGCCGGCGCCGATGGTGCTGGCCAGGGCCAGGGAGCCGTCAGCCTTTTTCACCAGCCAGCCCCAACCGGAACCGAAGGTGCCGACGGAAGTCTTGGTGAACTCTTCCTTGAACTTGTCGAACGAACCGAAGGCAGCGTTGATCGCCTCAGCCAGTGCGCCGGTAGGTTGGCCGCCAGCGTTTGGCGCCAGGCAGTTCCAGTAGAAAGTGTGGTTCCAGACCTGAGCGGCGTTGTTGAAGATGCCGCCCGAAGAAGACTTGACGATTTCTTCCAGGGTCTTGCCTTCGAACTCGGTGCCAGGCACCAGGTTGTTCAGGTTCACGACATAGGTGTTGTGGTGCTTGTCGTGGTGGTATTCCAAGGTTTCCTTGGAAATGTGCGGCTGCAGGGCATCGTGTGCGTAGGGCAGCGGCGGCAATTCGAAAGCCATGATGATTCTCCTAATCAGGTCAGTTGCGGTGAGCGCAAGGCCGATCACGGGCGGCCAAACAAGCGCCGGGGAGTTTGTACTCTTTGCGGCGCAGGGGCTGGATCATAGCACCGGGGGTGCGGCAAAACCACGCAACAACTGTGTGGGATAGAGGTTCCAGAGCGTTTTGGAATATCTACGCTGCGCTGATTAATTGATAGGCCACGCTGAACATCATGGCGGCTACCAGCAGGTCCAGAATCCGCCAGGTGGAGGGGCGCGCCAGCCACGGTGCCAGCCATGCGGCGCCCAGGGCCAGGGTCATGAACCACAGGAACGAAGCGCTGGCGGCCCCGGCCACGTAGGCGCCCGGTTCGGTTTGCTGGGCGCCGAGGGAGCCGATCAACAAGACGGTGTCCAGGTACACGTGGGGGTTGAGCAACGTCACCGCCAGGGCGCTGAGCATCACCGCCTTCAACGAGCGTACCTTGAGGTTCTCGCCCTCGCCCAGGCTCTGCTTCGAGCAGGCCCGGCGCAGGGCGAGGGTACCGTACCAGAGCAGGAACGCCGCACCACCCCAGCGGGCAATCGCCAGCAATACCGGGTTATGCGCCAGCACGGTGGCCAGGCCGAATACGCCGGCGGCCACCAGGATCGCGTCGCATACCACGCACAGCGCTGCCACCGGCAGGTGATGTTCGCGCCGCAGGCTCTGCGCCAGCACAAACGCGTTCTGGGTGCCGATCGCCATGATCAAACCAAAGGCCACCAACAGGCCGTTCATATAGCTTTGCCACATAGGATTTACTCCGCGCCCGCCGCCAATTGCCGCAACACCGTCATGGCGCGCTCGGCATCGGCGCGGCCGACAAACAGGTGATCGTGGTAGTAGCCGGCAATCACGTTGCAACTGATCCCGGCCTGGCCCAGGGCCGTGGCGAACGCGGCGGTCAGGCCGACCGCTTCCAGGGCCGAGTGCACGTTGAGGGTGATCCACGCCGCCACGTAGTCGAAGGCCAGTCCGGCGCGCTCGGCTTGCTGGCGCTCGACGATCAACGTCAGGCCTTCCTGCTCGCGGAAGCTGCCGATCACCTCGCAACCTTCGGGGATTCGGCTGTCGGCCAGGGTGCAGAACACGTAGTCGCCGTCATTGAGCTGTGGGCTCATGCTGCGCAGCAGGGTTGCCAGGGCGGTTTCGCCAGCCATGTGGAGGTCCTTGAATAAGAAGAAGCGATGCTGGCTATTCTCCCGTCCAAGGCTGTATAAGAAAAACCAATATTGCTGATCGCTCATTAGGAAAACTGATGTTCGACTATAAATTGCTTTCCGCCCTGGCGGCGGTGGTGGAACAGGCCGGCTTCGAGCGGGGCGCGCAGGTACTGGGAATTTCCCAATCGGCGATTTCCCAGCGCATCAAGCTGTTGGAGGCGCGAATCGGCCAGCCGGTGCTGGTACGTGCCACGCCGCCGACGCCCACCGAGATCGGCCGCCGCCTGCTCAACCATGTGCAACAGGTACGATTGCTGGAGCGCGACCTGCAAAGCCAGGTGCCCGCGCTGGATGAAGAGGGCATGCCCGAGCGCCTGCGCATCGCCTTGAATGCCGACAGCCTGGCCACGTGGTGGGCCGAGGCGGTGAGCGACTTCTGCGCCGAGCAGCATTTGCTGTTGGACCTGGTGGTAGAAGACCAGACCGTCGGCCTCAAGCGCATGCGCGCCGGCGAAGTGGCAGCCTGTATTTGCGCCAGCGAACGCCCGGTGGCCGGTGCCCGCAGCCTGTTGCTCGGCGCGATGCGGTATCGGGCGCTGGCCAGCCCGGCGTTTGTCGCCCGGCACTTTCCCGAGGGCGTGCGGGCCGATCAACTGGCCCGCACGCCGGCGCTGGTGTTCGGCCCGGATGATTTCCTGCAGCATCGCTACCTGGCGTCCCTGGGCGTCGACGGTGGTTTCGAACACCATCTATGCCCCTCGTCCGAAGGTTTTATTCGCCTGACGGAAGCCGGATTGGGCTGGGGCCTGGTGCCCGAACTGCAGGTGCGCGACCAGCTGGAAAAGGGCGTGTTGGTGGAGTTATTGCCAGATAAGCCGATCGATGTGCCGCTGTACTGGCATCATTGGCGCAGTGGTGGACAATTGCTGGGCCTGCTGACGGATCATCTGGCACACACAACGGGGCAATGGTTGGTGCCGTTGGCGTGATGGCCAGCGTCAAGGCAACAGCGATGAAAAACGAAAGAATGCGGAGTAAGTCATGAAAATTCTGGTCACCGGCGCAAGCGGCTTCATTGGCGGGCGCTTTGCGCGTTTCGCCCTGGAGCAGGGCCTGGACGTGCGGGTCAACGGGCGGCGGGCCGAAGGTGTGGAACACCTGGTACGGCGCGGCGCCGAGTTTATCCAGGGTGATTTGAATGATCCGGACCTGGTGCGCGAGCTGTGCCGCGACGTCGAGGCCGTGGTGCATTGCGCCGGGGCCGTGGGGCTGTGGGGGCGTTATCAGGACTTCCACCAGGGCAATGTGCTGGTTACCGAAAACGTGGTGGAGGCCTGCCTCAAGCAGCGGGTCGGGCGCCTGGTGCACCTGTCTTCGCCGTCGATCTACTTCGACGGCCGTGACCACCTGGGCTTGACCGAAGAACAAGTGCCCAAGCGTTTCAAGCATCCGTATGCAGCCACCAAATACCTGGCGGAGCAAAAGGTGTTTGGCGCCCAGGAGTTTGGCCTCGAAGTGCTGGCCCTGCGCCCGCGCTTTGTCACGGGGGCCGGCGACATGAGCATCTTCCCGCGCCTGTTGAAGATGCAGCGCAAGAGCCGCCTGGCGATTGTCGGCGATGGCCTGAACAAGGTCGATTTCACCAGCGTGCACAACCTCAATGAAGCCCTGCTCAGCAGTTTGCTGGCGACGGGCTCGGCGTTGGGCAAGGTCTACAACATCAGCAACGGCGCCCCGGTGCCGGTGTGGGATGTGGTGAACTACGTGATGCGACAGATGGACATGCCTCAGGTCACCCGTTATCGGTCCTACGGCTTGTCTTACAGCGTTGCGGCGCTCAATGAAGCTTTCTGTGCCATGTGGCCAGGGCGCCCGGAACCGTCTTTGTCACGGCTGGGCATGCAGGTGATGAACAAAGATTTCACCCTCGACATCACCCGCGCACGGCATTATCTCGACTACCAGCCCAAGGTCAGCCTGTGGGCGGCCCTCGACGAGTTCTGCAGTTGGTGGAAGGCCCAGGACGTGGGACTTAAATAACCGGCAACACACCGGGAACCGAATTTGCGAACCCGGGTCGATCAGTGCGGCAGGTCGGGGGTTTATACTCCGACGCCTGGCTATCCATATGCCACCTCAAAGGATTTAAGGTTGATTCATGCGTAACGATGCTAACGACGACTTCGACAACGTTCCCAGCCTGCGGGCCGACACCTCGGACGACGATGATTTCGAGCCCACGCCGGCTACCTCCGTGCGCTCCCGGCCTGCGCCGGTTGTCAAGGTCAAGAGCGCCAGTACCGGGCCGCTGTGGGCATTGGTCGGTGCGCTGCTGTTCGCCTTCGCCGGCCTTGCCTGGTGGAGCTTCCAGCAGATTTCCCTGATGGGCCAGCAACTGGTGGCGACCCAGGAAAGCTTCGCGCGCATCAGCGAGGAAGCGGCGGGGCGCCTGCAGGATATTTCCGGCAAGGTGGTGGCCAGCGAAGCCAATGTGAATAATGGCAGCGAGGCCCTGAAACTGCAGATCAAGCAGCTGGAGACCCAGTTGCTGGAGCAGGGCAAGCAGCAGATGGGCGTGGCCGGCCAGGCAACTGACCTGGACAAGCGCCTGGAGCAGATGACCGCCAGCACGACCCAGCTGTCCAGTGCCAACGCGCAATTGCAGGGCCAGGTCCAGGCGCTGACGGAGGCGGTGGCTACCCTCAAGTCCCGGGACGCCGAGTTCAAGGACCTCTCCGCCGACGTCGCAGCCCTGAAAAAACAGGGCAACCCCACGGCCGCCATCGCCCGCCTGGAGCAGGACCTTGTGGTCCTCAAGAGCGAACTGGACAACCGCGCCGCGGCTTCGGACGGTCCGTCCACCAAGGAGTTCGACGTGTTCCGCATCCAGACCACGCGTAACGTCACTGCCTTGCAAAGCCAGGTGCAGAACCTGCAGCAGCAGATCAACCAGCCGGCCCGGATCACCCCTCTCGGGCAGCAGTGATGTGAGGTGCTGCAGGCGTCACTACACATGACGCCTGCAGGCCCTGGCACAATCAATGTCACCAATCGGTGACATTTCCCGTCTCCTTCGTTACTTGCCCTCGCGCCGCCCTTGTTTAGACTCCCGTCATCCCGCACATAATAAAAAGGGCTAATCATGACCACGCAACCACTGCCTGCCAGTAGTTGGCTGAACGCACCTGCCCATCACGCCTGGCTTGCCACTGAAGGCCAGCGCCTGCTGTCATTCGCCAAGGCTTCCAGGCTGCCTGACGGCTTCGGCAACCTCGACGATCACGGTGTTTTGCCGCCCGATGCCGTCGCTGAAACCATGAACACCGCCCGTATGACCCACAGCTTTGCCATGGCCCATGGCCTGGGCCTGCCAGGTTATGCCGACCTGGTGGAACACGGCGTCGTGGCCCTCAGCGGCCCGCTGCGCGATGCCCGGCACGGCGGTTGGTTCGCCACGCCCGACGCCCGCGACGGCAACACCGGCAAGGCCGCCTACCTGCACGCCTTTGTCGCCCTGGCCGCCAGCTCCGCAGTAGTGGCCGGCGCTCCCGGCGCGCAAACCTTGCTCAACGACGCGATCCACATCATCGACCAGTATTTCTGGAGCGAAGAGGAGGGCGCGATGCTCGAGTCCTTTGCCCAGGACTGGAGCGGGGTAGAAGCCTATCGCGGCGCCAACAGCAACATGCACGCCACTGAAGCCTTCCTGGCCCTGGCCGATGTCACCGGTGAAACCCGCTGGCTGGACCGGGCACTGCGCATCGTCGAGCGGATTATTCATACCCATGCGGCAGAAAACCGGGACATGGTGATCGAGCATTTCGACAGCCATTGGCAACCCCTGCGTGGTTACAACGAAGACAACCCGGCCGATGGTTTTCGTCCCTACGGCATCACCCCCGGCCACGGCTTCGAATGGGCGCGACTGGTGTTGCACCTTGAGGCTGCGCGTCTGGATGCCGGGCTCGTCACCCCTGAGTGGCTAGTGACCGACGCCAAGGGCCTGTTCGCCAGCGCCTGTGAATACGCCTGGGCCGTCGACGGCGCCCCCGGCATTGTCTACACCCTCGACTGGAGCCAGCGCCCCGTGGTACGCGAGCGCCTGCACTGGACCCATTGCGAAGCCAGTGCCGCTGCCCAGGCGCTGCTCAAACGCACGGGGGAGCTGCATTACGAAACCTGGTACCGGCGCTTCTGGGAGTTCTGTGAAACCCGTTTCATTGACCGCACCCACGGCAGCTGGCACCACGAACTGAGCCCGAAAAACCAGCCCAGCGCGAAAATCTGGGGTGGCAAACCGGACCTCTACCACGCCTGGCAGTCTGTCTTGCTGCCGGGGCTACCCTTGTCACCGAGCATGGCCAGTGCCGTGGCCACCGGGCGCTATGTCACCAAGTGGTGACATTTTGGCGTCCCTTTGTTACCTGCACCTGAAAAATCCCTGTTTAAACTCGTTTGCAGCGCAAGCACCGACTTGCATGCATAACAACAAGAAAAAAGGTACTCAGATGAAAGCGATCAGTCGCCTCGCCGTAGCTATTTCCGTTGCCTCGTTGTTTCCCCTCAGTGCTTTTGCCGCCGACTCGAAAGGGACGGTTGAAGTTGTGCATTGGTGGACCTCGGGTGGCGAGAAAGCGGCAGTAGATGTCCTGAAGGCCCAAGTTGAAAAAGACGGTTTCACCTGGAAAGACGGTGCCGTCGCCGGCGGTGGCGGTTCCACTGCCATGACCGTACTGAAAAGCCGCGCCGTTGCTGGCAACCCGCCAGGCATGGCCCAGATCAAAGGCCCCGACATCCAGGAATGGGCGTCCACCGGGCTGCTCGACACCTACGTCCTGAAGGAACCCGCCAAAGAAGAGAAGTGGGACAGCCTGCTGGACAAGAAAGTCTCCGATACCGTGAAGTACGAAGGTAACTACGTGGCCGTGCCGGTGAACATTCACCGCGTGAACTGGCTGTGGATCAACCCGGAAGTGTTCAAGAAAGCCGGTATCACCAAGAACCCGACCACCCTCGAAGAATTCTACGCAGCGGGCGACAAGCTCAAGGCCGCGGGCTTCATTCCGCTCGCCCACGGTGGCCAGCCTTGGCAGGACAGCACCGTCTTCGAAGCGGTCGTGCTCTCGGTCATGGGGGCTGACGGTTACAAGAAAGCCCTGGTCGACCTCGACGAAAAAGCCCTGACCGGCCCTGAAATGATCAAGTCCCTGACCGAGCTGAAGAAAGTCGCGACCTACATGGACGCCGACGGCAAGGGCCAGGACTGGAACCTGGAAGCCGCCAAGGTCATCAACGGCAAGGCCGGCATGCAGATCATGGGTGACTGGGCCAAGAGTGAATGGACCGCCGCCAAGAAAGTCGCCGGCAAAGACTACGAGTGCGTAGCCTTCCCGGGCACCGACAAGGCCTTCACCTACAACATCGACTCCCTCGCAGCCTTCAAGCAGAAAGACAAAGGCACTGCTGCCGGTCAGCAGGACATCGCCAAGGTCGTGCTGAGCGAAAACTTCCAGAAAGTCTTCAGCATCAACAAGGGCTCGATCCCGGTTCGTATCGACATGTTGCAAGACATGGGCAAATACGGCTTCGACTCCTGCGCCCAGACTGCTGCCAAGGACTTCCTGGCGGATGCCAAGACTGGCGGCCTGCAACCAAGCATGGCCCACAACATGGCAACCACGCTGGCGGTACAAGGCGCGTTCTTTGATGTCGTGACCAACTACATCAATGACCCGAAAGCTGACCCTGCCGATACCGCGAAGAAACTCGCGGCAGCGATCAAGTCGGCCAAGTAACGGTTAGTACCGAATGGCCTTGTGGGGGGACCCCTAACCCCCACAAGGCCTGTTCCTGTAGTCCTTTTTCCCTGTACTGGATTTTCCCATGAGTTCTGTTGCTGTGTTCAGCAAAGCCTCGCCGTTCGATGCACTGCAGCGCTGGCTACCCAAACTGGTGCTGGCGCCGAGCATGTTCATCGTTCTGGTGGGCTTCTATGGCTACATCCTGTGGACGTTCGTGCTGTCGTTCACTAACTCGACTTTCCTGCCGACCTACAAGTTCGTAGGCCTGGCGCAATACGTGCGCTTGTTCGACAACGACCGCTGGTGGGTCGCGAGCAAGAACCTCGCGGTATTCGGTGGCATGTTCATCGGCATCACCCTGGTGATCGGCGTGACCCTGGCGATTTTCCTCGACCAGAAAATCCGTCGCGAAGGTTTTATCCGCACCATTTACCTGTACCCGATGGCGCTCTCGATGATCGTCACCGGTACCGCCTGGAAATGGCTGCTCAACCCAGGCATGGGCCTGGACAAACTGCTGCGTGACTGGGGCTGGGAAGGCTTTCGCCTGGACTGGCTGATCGACCCGGACCGTGTGGTGTATTGCCTGGTGATCGCTGCTGTGTGGCAAGCCTCGGGCTTCATCATGGCGATGTTCCTCGCCGGCCTGCGCGGTGTTGATCAATCGATCATCCGTGCGGCGCAGATCGACGGCGCGAGCATGCCGCGCATCTACTGGAAAGTGGTGCTGCCAAGCCTGCGCCCGGTGTTCTTCAGTGCGGTAATGATCCTGGCGCATATCGCGATCAAGAGCTTCGACCTGGTGGCTGCAATGACGGCGGGTGGTCCGGGTTACTCCTCCGACCTGCCGGCGATGTTCATGTACTCCTTCACCTTCAGCCGCGGCCAGATGGGCATGGGTTCGGCCAGTGCGATTCTGATGCTCGGTGCGATTCTCGCGATCATCGTGCCTTACCTGTACTCCGAGCTGAGGACCAAGCGCAATGACTAGTCTTGCTGGCAAACCTGCCATCAGCCTGAGCCGCGTCGCGATCTACGCGGTGCTGATTCTCGCTGTCCTGCTGTACCTGGTGCCGTTGGTGGTCATGTTGCTCACCAGCTTCAAGACCCCGGAAGACATCAGCACCGGCAACCTGCTTAGCTGGCCCACCGTGATCACCGGCATCGGCTGGGTGAAAGCCTGGGCCACGGTTGACGGCTACTTCTGGAACTCGATCAAGATCACCGTTCCGGCGGTACTGATCTCCACCGCCATCGGTGCGTTGAACGGCTACGTGCTGTCGATGTGGCGCTTCCGTGGTTCGCAGTTGTTCTTCGGCCTGTTGCTGTTCGGCTGCTTCCTGCCGTTCCAGACCGTGCTGCTGCCAGCCTCGTTCACCCTCGGCAAGATGGGCCTGGCCAGTACCACCACGGGCCTGGTGTTCGTGCACATCGTCTACGGACTGGCGTTTACTACACTGTTCTTCCGTAACTACTACGTCAGCATTCCCGATGCACTGGTGAAGGCGGCTCGCCTGGATGGCGCGGGGTTCTTCACGATCTTCCGCCTGATCATCCTGCCGATGTCGACACCGATCATCATGGTGTGCCTGATCTGGCAGTTCACGCAGATCTGGAACGACTTCCTGTTCGGCGTGGTGTTCTCCAGCGGTGATTCGCAGCCCATCACGGTGGCGCTGAACAACCTGGTCAACACCAGTACCGGGGTCAAGGAATATAACGTTGATATGGCGGCGGCGATGATCGCCGGGCTGCCGACCCTGCTGGTCTATGTGGTCGCAGGCAAGTATTTCGTGCGCGGCCTGACGGCCGGCGCGGTCAAGGGGTAATCATGGCAACGCTTGAACTTCGTAACGTAAACAAGACCTACGGTACCGGCCTGCCGGACACCCTGAAGAACATCGAACTGTCGATCAAGGAAGGTGAGTTCCTGATCCTGGTCGGCCCTTCGGGTTGCGGCAAATCGACCTTGATGAATTGCATTGCCGGCCTGGAAAACATCACCGGTGGCGCGATCATGATCGGCGACCAGGACGTCAGCGGCATGAGCCCCAAGGATCGTGACATCGCCATGGTGTTCCAGTCCTACGCGCTGTACCCGACCATGAGCGTGCGCGAGAACATCGAATTCGGCCTGAAGATTCGCAAGATGCCCCAGGCAGCGATCGATGAAGAAGTGGCGCGAGTGGCCAAGCTGCTGCAGATCGAGCACCTGCTCAATCGCAAGCCGGGCCAGCTCTCCGGTGGCCAGCAACAACGCGTGGCCATGGGCCGTGCACTGGCGCGTCGCCCGAAGATCTACCTGTTCGACGAACCGCTGTCCAACCTCGACGCCAAGCTGCGGGTCGAGATGCGTACCGAAATGAAACTGATGCACCAGCGTCTGAAAACCACCACCGTCTACGTCACCCACGATCAGATCGAAGCGATGACCCTGGGCGACAAAGTGGCGGTCATGAAGGACGGCATCATCCAGCAGTTCGGCACGCCGAAAGAGATCTACAACGACCCGGCCAATCTGTTCGTGGCGAGCTTCATCGGTTCGCCGCCGATGAACTTCATTCCACTGCGCCTGCAACGCAAGGACGGCCGCCTGGTGGCGCTGCTGGACAGCGGCCAGGCCCGCTGTGAATTGCCGTTGAACATGAACGATGCCGGTCTTGAAGACCGCGAAGTGATCCTGGGCCTGCGCCCGGAGCAGATCGTGCTGGCCGCCGCCGAAGCCACCGGCGCGCCGACCATTCGGGCCGAGGTGCAAGTCACCGAGCCGACCGGTCCGGACACCCTGGTGTTCGTGCAAATCAATGACACCAAGGTCTGCTGCCGCCTGGCGCCCGATGTGGCGCCGCAAGTGGGCGAGACCCTGACCTTGCAGTTCGACCCGGCCAAAGTGTTGCTGTTCGACGCCAAGACCGGCGAGCGCCTGGGCACTGCCACCTCGTTGCCGGCACAGGATCGTGCGGACAACGTTGCTCAATTCAAGGGACGCTGAAGTTTCAAATGATGTGTAGGGGCTTTTGTGAGAGTCCTGCTCTCACAAAGAAGTAAACCGCGTTAGATAAAAACAGTTAATAACAATAAAGACGAGGATGTAGGGATGAAAAAGCACCACAACAACACCCGGTTGTTCTGCCAACTGTCAGCAGCAGCAGCCCTGGTACTGTCCGCCAATGCGATGGCGGACGACGCGTTCAGCGCCGACTCCAAGTGGATGACCGGTGATTGGGGCGGCGAACGTACCAAGCTGATCGAGCAAGGTATCGACATCAAGGCGGATTACGTCGGTGAAGTCGGTGGCAACCTTGGCGGCGGCTACAACAACGACAAGACTGCCCGTTACGCTGACCAGTTCGGTCTGGGCGTGGCACTGGACCTGCAAAAGCTGTGGGGCTGGGATAACACCCAGGCCAAGATCCAGTTGACCAATCGTAATGGCGCAAACATTTCCAACGACCGTATCGGTGACCCGCGTGCCGGCACCTTGAGTTCGTCTCAGGAAGTCGACGGCCGAGGCCACATGGTGCGTCTGACCCAGTTCTGGATTCAGCACCAGATGTTCGACAACAAGCTGGACGTGAAACTCGGTTACTTCGGTGAAGGCGAAGACTTCAACACCTTCCCGTGCGACTTCCAGAACCTGTCGTTCTGCGGCTCGCAGGTCGGTAACTATGTAAACACCTGGTACAACTGGCCCGTCAGCCAGGCGGCTATCCGCGTGAAGTACAACATCACGCCTGAGCTGTATGCGCAAATCGGTGCGTACAACCAGAACCCGTCGCAACTGGAGCACGGCAACGGCTTCAAGCTCAGCGGCAGCGGCACCAAGGGCACCGTATTGCCGGTTGAATTGGTCTGGTCGCCGAAGGTCAATGGCCTGCCGGGCGAATACCGTGTGGGTTACTACAAGAGCACCGCCGACGCTACCGACGTACGTGAAGACGTCAACGGTAACGATGCTGGCACCACGGGCGCAGCCTTCCGCGTTCGCAGCAGCAAAAGCGGTTACTGGGGCGTTCTGCAACAGCAACTCACCACCCACAATGGCGATGCTTCCCGCGGCTTGAACATTGCGGCCAACGTCACCTTCCACGACAAAGACACCAACCTGGTCGACAACTACCAGTCGCTGATGCTTGTGTATAAAGGTCCATTCGACGCACGTACAAAAGATGACGTGGGTATCGGTGTATCCCGTATCCATGCCAACAGTGACGTGAAGAAAAATGCTGAGTTGCTCAACGCGGCCGGCGGTTTCACGGATTACGACCAATCGGGTTACGCACCGCTGCGTAACACGGAGTACAACGTCGAACTCAACTACGGCATCCACGTCACCAACTGGCTGACCGTGCGTCCCAACCTGCAATACATCGCCAACCCAGGTGGTGTTAAGCAAGTCGACAACGCGGTGGTAGCGGGCCTGAAAATTCAGTCTACGTTCTAACGTTGTTGCGATAAGCTCCTTCTCTCTGTGCGCATTTTGCGGGTAGCCATGGCTATCCGCTTTTTTTTGTGTGGGAGCTGGCTTGCCTGCGATGCGAGCCCCGCGGTGTATCTGCCACACCGAGGCGATGCCATCGCAGGCAAGCCAGCGCCTGCAAAGATATTCAGGACCGTGGCACATGCATGAGCATCCGCTGCAACGCTTTTTCAAATCCCTGCGCGAGCGGCCGGTATTCGCCTGGGAACGCTTCCAGATGCGCGATGTGCTGGTGATCGATCACCCGCTCTGCCAGGCGGTGTTCAGTCGCCAGGGCGCGCAATTGCTGCACTTTCAGCCCACGGGCCAGAAGCCCTGGCTGTGGTGCGCGGCCAAGTGGCCGCAGGTCGGCGCCATCCGTGGCGGCGTGCCGGTGTGTTGGCCGTGGTATGGCCGCCATCCCAGCGAAAACGCCTGGCCGTCCCATGGTTGGGCACGGCTGATCGACTGGAAATTGCTGGACAGCAGCACCGACGACGACGGCGTGCGTTTGCACTGGCAATTGCAGCTATGCGACTGGCAGGTGGACCTGCATGCACACCTGGGGGAAACCCTGGAGCTGCGCCTGGCCACCGAGCACCAGGACGAGCTGCCGTGCCAATTGAGCCATGCTTTGCACGCTTATTGGCGGATTGGCAACGTTGGTGAGATAGCGCTGTCTGGGCTCGATGGCGCGCAGGGCTACGACCAGCTGAATCGTCAGGCGTGCCAGCAGGAAGGCGAGTTGCGTGTCGATGGTGGGTGTCAGCGGGTGTTCCAGCACGACGGCGAATTGCACCTCAAGGACCACGCCTGGCAGCGCGAATTGTGCATCGACACCGGCGAGAGTGCCGACACGGTGGTGTGGCACCCGGGGAGTCGACCGTTGCTGGGGGTGAGCTTCAACGAGGCTGCGGGGTTTGTGTGTGTGGAGTCGGCGATGGCTGCTGCGAGCCTGGCGCCGGGGGAGAGGGCGCATTTGAGTTTGCAGGCGAGGGCGGGGGCTTGATCCGGATGTTCCGGTGTTGCTGATGCCGCTTTCGCGAGCAAGCCCGCTCCCACATTAGACCGAGTTCCACTTTTGGAATGCAGTCGAATGTGGGAGCGGGCTTGCTCGCGAAGAGGCCGGCACATTCACAGTAGATTCGGGCCTAGTTGAATTCATCCCCAACCGGATACCGGCTGTCGTTCAAGCTCTCTTTGATCTTGCGCAAGTGCGGCTGGAAATCCACCCCGCGACGCAAGGTCATGCCCGTCGCCAGTACATCCAGCACCGTCAACTGAATGATCCGCGAGGTCATCGGCATGTAGATGTCGGTGTCTTCCGGCAACGGAATGTTCAGGCTCACCGTACTGGCCTTGGCCAGCGGCGAATTTTCGGCGGTCACGCCCAGCACCGAGGCGCCGTTTTCCCGCGCAATACGTGCTACTTCCACCAGTTCACGGGTACGCCCGGTGTAGGAAATGATCACGAACAACTCCCCGGTGTGGGCCACCGAGGCGATCATCCGCTGCATCAGCACATCGGCGTGGGCCGTGACCGACAGGTTGAAACGGAAAAACTTGTGCAGCGCGTCCATGGCCACCGGCGCCGAAGCACCCAGGCCGAAGAAGTGGATCTGCCGAGCCTGGATCAGCAGGTCGACGGCCTTGCTGATCAGGTTCGGGTCCAGGGCCTGGCAGGCGCTGTCGAGGGACGCGATGGCACTGCCGAAGATCTTCTGGGTGTAGGCCTCCGGGTTATCATCGGCCTCCACCGCGCGGCTGACATACGCCGCGCCACTGGCCAGGCTTTGCGCCAGCTGCAATTTAAGTTCAGGGTAACCACTCACGCCGAACGAGCGGCAGAAGCGGTTCACTGTAGGTTCGCTGACCGAAGCGGCCTGGGCGAGGGCGGCGATAGAGAAGCGGGTCGCCTGCTGCGGGTTGAGCAGGATGACCTCGGCGACTTTACGTTCAGCCTTGTTCAGTTCTTCGAGGCGTTTCTGGATCTGTTCCAGTAGATTTCGCACGCGGTCCATTCATGTTTCCTTAGGGCGACGATGCAAATAAGGGTCGTCAACCAATCGACGAGCGGCCCTTTGCGGTGGCCTATCCTACTGAGGGTAGTTGAACACCACCACTCGGAATACGTTTTTCGGGAAAATGTTGTGGTTATTACTACATTTTTCCTTGAGTGATGCCTTAAAAAAAGGTATTTGTAGCTTAACTTGATAAAAGAACAAACATCATGCCTTCGATAACCGTAGAACCCTGCACCTTTGCCCTGTTTGGCGCCTTGGGTGATCTGGCGCTGCGCAAGTTATTTCCTGCCCTCTATCAACTCGATGGTGCGGGCCTGCTGCACGAAGACACGCGCATCCTGGCCCTGGCCCGTGAGGCCGGTTCCGAGCAACAGCACCTGGCCCACATCGAAAAAGAATTGCGTGGTTACGTTGGCAAGGAACTGGACGAAACCGTCGCCCAACGTTTCCTGGCCCGCCTGACGTACCTGCATGTCGACTTCCTGAAGGCCGATGACTACGTCGCCCTGGCAGAGAACGCCGGCACTGAACAACGCCTGATCGCCTACTTCGCCACCCCGGCGGCGGTGTACGGCGCGATCTGCGAGAACCTGTCCAAGGTCGGCCTGGCGGAAAACACCCGCGTGGTCCTGGAAAAACCCATCGGCTCGGACCTGGATTCCTCGCGCAAGGTCAATGACGCCGTGGCGCAGTTCTTCCCGGAAAACCGCACCTACCGCATCGACCACTACCTGGGCAAAGAGACCGTCCAGAACCTGATCGCCCTGCGTTTTGCCAACAGCCTGTTTGAAACCCAGTGGAACCAGAACTACATCTCCCACGTGGAAATCACCGTGGCCGAGCAAGTAGGCATCGAAGGTCGCTGGGGCTATTTCGACAAGGCCGGGCAGCTGCGGGACATGATCCAGAATCACCTGCTGCAGCTGCTGTGCCTGATCGCCATGGACCCGCCGGCCGACCTGTCTGCCGACAGTATTCGGGACGAGAAGGTCAAGGTGCTCAAGGCCCTGGCGCCCATCAGCCCGGACGGCCTGACCACCCAGGTGGTGCGTGGCCAATACATCGCCGGCTACAGCGCCGGCAAGCCGGTACCGGGTTACCTGGAAGAAGAGAACTCCAACACCCAGAGCGACACCGAGACCTTCGTCGCCCTGCGTGCCGATATCCGTAACTGGCGTTGGGCCGGGGTGCCGTTCTACCTGCGTACCGGCAAGCGCATGCCGCAAAAACTGTCGCAGATCGTCATCCACTTCAAGGAACCGTCCCACTACATCTTCGCCCCCGAGCAGCGCTTGCAGATCAGCAACAAACTGATCATCCGCCTGCAACCGGACGAAGGGATTTCCTTGCGCGTGATGACCAAGGAGCAGGGCCTGGACAAGGGCATGCAACTGCGCAGCGGCCCGCTGCAACTGAATTTTTCCGACACCTATCGCAGCGCACGGATTCCCGATGCCTACGAGCGGCTGTTGCTGGAAGTAATGCGTGGCAACCAGAACCTGTTTGTGCGCAAAGATGAAATCGAAGCTGCGTGGAAGTGGTGTGACCAGTTGATCGCCGGGTGGAAAAAATCCGGTGATGCGCCCAAGCCGTACGCGGCGGGGTCCTGGGGGCCAATGAGCTCGATTGCACTGATCACGCGGGACGGGAGGTCTTGGTATGGCGATATCTGATTTGAAACTGCCTCAGGGCGTGACTGCCCATGAGTACCGCAACCCGGTGCTGCTGGCGGATGGCTTGGCCAATGACGTGGCCGAACAACTGCGCGCGGCCATCAGTGCCCGTGGCGAGGCGACCCTGGTGGTGTCCGGCGGCCGCAGCCCGGTGGCGTTCTTCCAGAACCTCGCCAAGCAAGGCCTGGACTGGTCCAAGGTGACCATCACCCTGGCCGACGAGCGCTGGGTGCCGGTGGAACATGCCGACAGCAATGCCGGCCTGTTGAAGAAGTATTTGCTGCAAGGCCCGGCGGCCAAGGCCAAGTTCCTGAGCCTGTACAGCGTCGCCGCCACCCTTGACGACGCTGCCGAGCAGGCCGATCGCCTGCTGGCCGAGTTGCCGACGATTGATGTGCTGGTACTGGGCATGGGCGACGACGGCCACACCGCGTCGCTGTTCCCCAACAGCCCGAACCTGGCTGAAGCGTTGAAGCCGGACGGCAGCCGTCGTTGCTGGCCGATGCTGGCGCCGACCGTGCCGCACCAGCGCCTGACCATGAGTCGCGCGCTGCTGGCCACCGCCCACTACACCGTGCTGTCGATTTCCGGCAGCTCGAAATTGACCACCTTGAGCGCCGCGCTGGCCAGTGACGACGTTGCTGCCATGCCGATACGCGCGTTTTTGCAACCTACTCTAGAGATTTACTGGTGCCCATGAGCCAAGGATCAGCCGCGATGAACAGCCCTCAACCTACCGTTTCCATGGCGGACAAAGTTGCCTTGATCGACAGCCTCTGCGCCAAGGCGCGGATCCTGCCGGTGATCACCATTGCCCGTGAACAGGACATCCTGCCGCTGGCCGATGCCCTGGCAGCCGGTGGTTTGACCGCACTGGAAGTGACCCTGCGTTCGCAGTTCGGCCTCAAGGCCATCCAGGTACTGCGTGAGCAGCGTCCGGAGCTGTGCACCGGTGCCGGTACCGTGCTGGATCGTCATATGCTGGAAGCGGCCGAAGTGGCCGGTTCGCAATTTATCGTCACTCCCGGGATTACCCGTGACCTGCTGGAAGCCTCGGTACACAGCTCGATTCCGCTGTTGCCGGGCATCAGCAATGCCTCCGGGATCATGGAAGGTTATGGCCTGGGTTATCGCCGTTTCAAGCTGTTCCCGGCTGAAGTCAGCGGTGGCGTGGCGGCGATCAAGGCCCTGGGCGGCCCGTTTGGCGAAGTGAAATTCTGCCCGACTGGTGGTGTTGGCCCGGCCAACATCAAGAGCTACATGGCGTTGAAAAATGTGATGTGCGTGGGCGGTAGCTGGATGCTTGATCCGGAATGGGTCAAGAACGGCGACTGGGCACGCATCCAGGAAACCACCGCCGAGGCGCTGGCCCTGCTGGACTGATTGGATTTACCGAATCGTTGTTGCTGTGTTCTACGGCATTTTTGCGGTGCACTTGGTCGGTGTGCCGCTTTTTTTTGCCTGCGGAAAATGGCCCACTCCCACTGTAGGAGCGAGCTTGCTCGCGAAAAAACCGAGAGCACCGCTGGGTGTCAGGTTTCCCGTGTCATCGTTAACGACCTTCGCGAGCAAGCTCGCTCCTACAGTGATATCGCGCTCAGTTCGGTGATGGCTTTGATCAGCGCATGAATGTCTGCCGCGGACGTCAAAAAGCCTGGTGTCACCCGAATACAACTGCCGAACGACGCCCCGCTGCGGGTTGTGGTGAAGAGGTCGTATTCCTTGAGCAGTCGGTCCGCCATCACCTGCTGATCCGGCTTGTCAGTGAACTTGAACGACGTAATCGCGCAATACAGCCGTGGGTCGTCGGGCGTCAGCACTTCAATTCCCGGCAACTGCCGCACCTCACTCACCCACAAATCCCGCAGGTAGTTGAGTCGGGCACCCTTGGCCTTCGAACCGCCCAACAAGCGATGCTCCTCGAACACCAGCGGCAAGGTCATCAGCGCCGGGAAATTCGGCGTGCTGTATGGCGTGCGGGCACGTACATCGGTGGCCGGGTAATGAAACTCACCCATGTCCGGATCAATGTCCGCCAACCGTTGCGGGTCGATGTAAATAAAGCCCAGGGTCAACGGCGCACCGATCCACTTGTGCAAGTTGAAACCGGCAAACGCGATACCCAACTGTGCCAGGTTGAACTCGATCTGCCCCAGCGCATGGGCGCCATCGAGGATCACATCAATTCCATGTTCCCTGGCAGCGCCGGCAATCGCCTCCACCGGCATCACCAGCCCGGTGCGGTGGGTCACGTAGGTCAGTGCCAGCAGTTTCAGGCGGGGATAGCGCAGGAACGCATCGCGATACGTCTGCACCAGGCTGTCGAAACTGGCCGGGTGTTCGTGGGCAATTTCGATCACTTCTACGCCGCGATTCTGCGCCAGCCAGCGCATGGCGCCCTTGACGGTGTCGTACTCCAGGTCGCTGATCAGCACCTGGTCGCCGGGCTGCAAGCGGTTGTAGTTGCGGATCAGCGACTGCAACGCATCCGAGGCGCAGCGGGTGAGGGCGATGGCTTCAGGATCGGCGTCCATCAACTGCGCCAACTGGTTACGGATCTCGACGTTTTCGCCCTGCTCGAAACGCTGGCGCACATGGATAGAGTTGCTGCGGTTGATGAAGGCGACGTTGTCCTGATACTGCTCAAGTACCGCGCGGCTCATGCGCCCGAAGTAACCGTTTTCGAGGTTGATCGGGCCGGGCTCCAGGTCGTAGCGCTGGGCGATGGCGTGCCAGTGTTGTTCGTCGCGGGTACTGTCCATGTGCGTGCTCTATTAATGACGAGGGGCGGGCTTGCCGTGCTTGGCGCGTAGGGGTTCCAGCAGTTCGGATAAACCGTTGTGGTCGATTTCCTGCATCAGGGCCAGCAACCCGCCCAGTTCGCCGTGGGGGAAACCTTCACGGGCGAACCAGTTCAGGTAGGGGCCGGGCAAGTCGGCAATGATCCGGCCCTTGTACTTGCCGAAGGGCATTTCGCGGGTGATCAGCAGTTCAAGTTTTTCAGGGTTCATTGCGGCTTCAGGTGTTTGAGTCGATGCCTTGGAAAATACAGGCATTCTGCATGGAGGCCAAATGACAGATCATGCAAATAAAGCGGATACAGATTTCTGTGTATTGGCTAACTTATTGAAATTTAAGTAATAAATTGTTTTTCAAAAGCTGGCACGGGCGCTGCAATTACTAATACACGTTTCTTAACCCGCGAAGGAATTGAAAAATGACTGATATCAACAAAGAATCGATCTCCGTACTCAACGACCTGATCGAGACCAGCAAAGACGGCCAGGAAGGCTTCAAGACCTGCGCAGAAGACATCAAGCACCCAGAACTCAAAGCCCTGTTTGCCAAACGTTCCGTTGATTGCGGTACCGCCGCTGCCGAACTGCAGACCGCAGTAAGAGCACTGGGTGGCGATCCAGAAGATTCCGGCAGCGTCGCCGGTGCCTTGCACCGTGGTTGGGTCGACGTGAAGTCGATGGTGACCGGTAAAGACGAAGAAGCCGTGCTGAACGAAGCCGAGCGCGGTGAAGACCACGCACTGAAGGCTTACAAAGAAGCGATCGAGAAGATCAACAAGCACAACCTGCTGGGCATTCGTGACCTGGTAGAGCGTCAGTTCCACGGCGCGCAACGCAACCACGACCAGGTGAAAGCCCTGCGTAACCAGGCTCGCGCTCAGTCTTGAGCCCCGCCTGAATAAAAAAGCCCCGCAGATGCGGGGCTTTTTCATGGGCGTTCGTTCAACCGATGCTGATGGCCGGCAGTTCGGTCAGGGTCACGGTCTGCTGCTTGCGTGGCGCGAGGATCTCGGCTTCCCCGTCTACCACCAGCTCATCGCGCTGGTTGAATACGCGGGTGGCGATGCGCACGCGGAATTTCGGCAGCTTCTCGAGGATTTCCAGACGCACGGTCAGGGTGTCGCCGATTTTGACCGGCTTCTGGAAGGTCATTTGCTGGCCGATATAGATCGTGCCGGGCCCAGGCAACTCGCACGCAACCGCCGCGCTGATCAGGGCGCCGCTGAACATGCCGTGGGCAATGCGCTCCTTGAACATGGTCGCCTTGGCGAATTCAGCGTCCAGATGCACCGGGTTGTGGTCGCCGGACATTGCCGCGAACAACTGGATATCGCGCTCTTCGACGGTCTTGCTGTAGCTGGCGGTCTGGCCGACTTCGAGGGCTTCGTAAGGCGTGTTGGTAACCTGGGTCATCAGTTGGTGCATCCTGTGGCTAATCAGAAATCTTAATATATTGATTTTAAACGAAAAATCATTCGCAGCGAGTAGGGCGGCGCAGCACTGCAGCCTGGGCCAGCCACGTCAGCACGTCGGCTGTGACCGCATCACGGTTGGTTTCGTTGAACAATTCGTGGCGCGCCTGTGGGTAAATGCTCAGCTCCAGGTGCTGGCAGCCGGCTTCGCGCAACGCGTTGGCCAGACTTTTGAGACGCTTGCCTTCACTGACCGGATCACATTCACCGCCCATTATCAGGATCGGCAGCCCCGGGTCTATCTGAGCGAGATTGGACGCTTTGCTGATTTGCTGCAAGCCGCCCAGCAGGTCGATCCACAGCTGGTTGGTGCAACGGAAGCCGCAAAGCGGGTCGCTGACGTACTTGTCGACCTCGGCCGGGTCACGGCTGAGCCAGTCGAAAGCGGTGCGATTGGGTTTGAACGCCTTGTTGAACGATCCAAATGACAGGAAATCAATCAGCGCACTGCGCCCGCGCAACCCCTGGCGCAGGCGTTCGACATGGGCAATCACCTTGGCCGCGCCGTACAGCGCCACCGGCTGGAAATTCGAGCCGCTGAGAATCGCCCCGTTAAGGCTCGCGCTGTGGTGCAGCAGGTACGCCTGGGCAATGTAGCTGCCCATGCTGTGGCCCAGCAGGATGATCGGCACCCCCGGCGCTTGCTGGCCGATATGCTGGTTGAGGCTCGCCAGGTCGCCCACCACCTTGTTCCAGCCGTCTTTCTCGGCGAACAGCCCCAGGGTGCCCTCGTCGGCGGTACGCCCGTGGCCGCGCTGGTCGGGGGCGTACAGGCCGTAGCCGGCATCGCACAACGCCTGGGCCAGGCGGGCATAGCGGCCACTGTGCTCGGCCATGCCGTGGGCCAGCATGATCAGCGCCTTGGGCGGCCCGTCCGGCAGCCACTGGTTGACGTACACCCGACTGCGGTCATTCGCGGTCAGCCAGAAAGTGGTGTGGTTCATGGCGCTTCCTTTGCTCAGGGTCGTTGCAGTGTATAGCTCATTCACCGCAGGCCGCTGGATCAGCGCTGGCCTTGGCGGGGAGATTCACACAATCAATGACGCATCTTGTTGTATTTGCCTGATTGACCATAGCTGCTAACGTCCCCAAAGCTCCGCTTTCATCGCAACATCAAAAGCGGCCGGACCACTCAGGTAAGAGGACAAGAATAATGCAACCTGATTTCTGGAATGACAAACGCGCAGCCGGGGTTCCCAACGAGATCGACCTCACAGCCTATAAATCGGTGATCGAAGTCTTCGAGCGTTCCTGCAAGACCTTTGCCGATCGTCCGGCGTTCAGCAACATGGGGATCACCCTGACCTACGCCGAGCTGGATCGGCGCAGCGCCGCGTTCGCCGGTTACCTGCAGTGGCACACCGACCTCAAGCCGGGTGACCGCATTGCCGTGCAGATGCCCAACGTCCTGCATTATCCGATTGCCGTGTTCGGCGCCCTGCGCGCCGGGCTGATCGTGGTCAACACCAACCCGTTGTACACCCCGCGGGAAATGCGTCACCAATTCAAGGATGCCGGCATTCGTGCGCTGGTGTACCTGAACCTGTTTGGCTCGCGGGTTGAAGAAGTCAGCAAGGACACCGAGATCGAATACCTGATCGAAGCGAAGATGGGCGACTTCATGCCCGCCGCCAAGGGCTGGCTGATCAACACCGTGGTCGACAAGGTGAAGAAGATGGTCCCGGCCTATAACCTGCCGCAAGCCATTTCCTTCAAGCGCGCCCTGCGCATGGGCGCCGGCCAGGCACTCAACCGCCATCCGGTGACCCTCGACGACATCGCGGTGCTGCAATACACCGGCGGCACCACCGGCCTGGCCAAGGGCGCAATGCTTACCCACGGCAACCTGGTGGCCAACATGCAGCAAGTGCGGGCGTGCATGTCGCAACTGGGGGACGACGGCCATCCGCTGATCAAGGAAGGCCAGGAGGTGATGGTGGCGCCGCTGCCGCTGTACCACATCTATGCCTTCACCGCGAATTGCATGTGCATGATGGTATCGGGCAACCACAACGTACTGATCACCAATCCCCGGGACATCGGCGGCTTTATCAAGGAGCTGAAAAAGTGGCGCTTCACCGGGCTGCTGGGGCTCAACACCCTGTTCGTGGCCTTGATGGACCACCCGGACTTCAAGAGCCTGGATTTCTCCCACCTCAAGCTCACCAACTCCGGCGGCACCGCACTGGTCAAGGCCACGGCCGAGCGCTGGCAGCAACTGACCGGCTGTGCGATTGGTGAAGGCTACGGCTTGACCGAAACCTCACCGGTGGCCAGCACCAACCCCTATGGCGGCAAATCGAAGCTGGGCACCGTGGGCATTCCGGTGCCGGGCACGGCGATGAAGATCATCGACGACAACGGCGCGGAGCTGCCGCTGGGCGAGCGGGGCGAGCTGTGCATCAAGGGCCCGCAAGTGATGAAGGGCTACTGGCAGCAACCGGTGGCCACTGCCGAGACCCTGGACGCCGAAGGCTGGCTCAAGACCGGCGATATCGCGGTGATCGACCCGGACGGCTTTGTGCGCATCGTTGATCGCAAGAAGGATCTGATCATCGTCTCGGGGTTCAACGTGTACCCCAACGAGATCGAAGACGTGGTGATGGCGCATCCGGCGGTGGCCAGCTGCGCGGTGATCGGCGTGCCGGACGAGCGTACCGGCGAGGCGGTGAAGCTGTTTGTGGTGGCCCGTGCCCAGGGCGTGAGCCTTGAAGAGCTGAAGACCTACTGCAAGGCCAACTTCACCGGCTACAAGGTGCCCAAGCATATTGTGTTGCGTGAGTCGTTGCCGATGACGCCGGTGGGCAAGATCCTGCGGCGCGAATTGCGCGACATAGCCTGATTTGAAATAAGGTCAAAAAATGTGGGAGCGGGCTTGCTCGCGAAAGCGGTGTACCAGTCGACATATCCTGTGACTGACACTGCGCTTTCGCGAGCAAGCCCGCTCCCACATTTGGTTTTTATTCATTCAGTTTAAATGCGTAGAAGCCCATTCCAGAGCCCTTTCTTGGCTTATAGAATCTTTGCTCTAAAAATGACCATTAGATATTCTTGAGTCATGTTTATGACCGTAGGGGCCTCTTTTGGCTCTAGGCGGCCCTTGGCAAAGCTGCTACTCTCGGCGCGCTTTGTGACCTCTTGGCCTGCTTTTAACCGCCAGACTCACCCAAAAACAAACAAATAATAATCGCATCAAATGCGATGAATGAATTCGCGTCGCTGAGGAGTGGGCTTCCATGATCGAAGACTTTTGGAAGGATAAGTACCCCGCCGGGATTGCTGCAGAAATCAATCCAGACGAGTATCCGAATATTCAGGCGGTACTGAAGCAGTCCTGCCAACGCTTCGCCAACAAACCGGCTTTCAGCAACCTGGGCAAGACAATCACCTACGGTGAACTGTACGAACTGTCCGGCGCCTTCGCCGCTTACCTGCAACAGCATACCGACTTGCAGCCCGGTGATCGAATCGCCGTGCAACTGCCCAACGTCCTGCAATACCCGGTCGCCGTGTTCGGCGCCATCCGTGCCGGCCTGATCGTGGTCAACACCAACCCGCTGTACACCGCGCGGGAAATGGAACACCAATTCAACGACTCCGGTGCCAAGGCCCTGGTCTGCCTGGCCAACATGGCGCACCTGGCTGAAAAAGTCGTGCCCAAGACTTCCGTCAGGCACGTGATCGTCACCGAAGTCGCCGACCTGTTGCCGCCGCTCAAGCGCCTACTGATCAACAGCGTCATCAAGTACGTGAAGAAGATGGTCCCGGCCTATCACTTGCCCAAGGCGATCAAGTTCAACGACGTATTGGCCAAGGGCCACGGCCAGCCGGTGAACGAAGTCAGCCCCGCCAGCGACGAAGTCGCCGTGCTGCAATACACCGGCGGCACCACGGGCGTGGCCAAGGGCGCGATGCTGACCCACCGCAACCTCGTCGCCAACATGCTGCAGTGCAAGGCGCTGATGGGCTCCAACCTGAATGAAGGTTGCGAGATCCTGATTACCCCGCTGCCGCTGTACCACATCTATGCCTTCACCTTTCATTGCATGGCGATGATGCTGATCGGCAACCACAACATCCTGATCAGCAACCCGCGCGACCTGTCGGCGATGGTCAAGGAACTGTCGAAGTGGAAGTTCAGCGGCTTTGTCGGCCTGAACACCCTGTTTGTTGCCCTGTGCAACAACGACGCCTTCCGCAAGCTGGATTTCTCGGCGCTGAAGGTCACCCTGTCAGGCGGCATGGCCCTGCAACTGGCGGCGGCCGAGCGCTGGAAAGCGGTCACCGGCTGCTCCATCTGCGAAGGTTACGGCATGACCGAAACCAGCCCGGTGGCCACCGTGAACCCGATCCAGAACATCCAGGTCGGCACCATCGGCATTCCGGTGCCGTCGACCCTGTGCAAGGTCATCACCGATGACGGCGTCGAGCTGGCGCTGGGTGAAGTGGGCGAATTGTGCGTCAAGGGCCCGCAAGTGATGAAGGGCTACTGGCAGCGCGAAGACGCCACCGCCGAGATCCTCGACAGCGAAGGCTGGCTGAAGACCGGTGACATCGCGATCATCCAGCCGGATGGCTACATGCGCATTGTCGACCGCAAGAAGGACATGATTCTGGTCTCCGGTTTCAACGTCTACCCCAACGAGCTGGAAGATGTGCTGGCGACCCTGCCGGGCGTGCTGCAATGCGCGGCCATTGGTGTGCCGGACGAGAAGTCCGGGGAACACATCAAGATCTTCATCGTGGTCAAGCCGGGTGCCAGCCTGACCAAAGACCAGGTGATGGAGCACATGCGCGCCAACGTCACCGGCTACAAGGTGCCCAAGGCCGTGGAATTCCGCGATGCGCTGCCGACCACCAACGTGGGCAAGATCCTGCGCCGCGAACTGCGGGATGAAGAACTGAAAAAGCTGGGTTTGAAGAAGTAACTCGGCCCCAACAAAAAGCCCCGCAGATGCGGGGCTTTTTATTGAACGCTGATCCGGCCACTTGGAATGCAATCCAAATGTGGGAGCGGGCTTGCTCGCGAAAGCGGAGTGTCAGTGACATATCGGTGACTGACACACCGCTTTCGCGAGCAAGCCCGCTCCCACAGGTTTTACCGTATTCCTACAGTGCGAACTGCGCGAAGCTCACACCGGCACCGGCCGGGCGTACGTCCTTGAGGAACGAGTCCTTGTCGGCACTCAGCTCCAGGGTAATCTCCGGCTTGCGCTTGCCGGCATTGCGCACCACCAGGCCTTCCAGCTTCTCGCGCAAAAACACCGTTGGCACCTTCAGGTGCAGCAACTGGTCGCTTTCGGCGTTGTGCATCAACAAGTGAATCCACTCGTACTGGCCCACGGCAATCCGGCCCACCGGCAGGTCGAACCACCAGATGTTGCGTTTGCGGTCCAGGTCGGTGAAGTGGCAGTTGTTGACACCGAGTACGGCACCGCCCAGTTCCTGGTTTCTGCGGGCAATGGCCTGTGCTTTATTGAGTTTCATAACCTTCCTACGGGATCTGTTACCCAGCGCTTGCGCCTGGATGTGCCCGGCATTCTCGTGGGTTGGCCGCAAAACATAAAGCCAAACCTGTACGGCGCGATGAAATGCCGCTGAAAAAATAATTGAAACTCTCTGGAAAGGCCAAGGGTCAACGTTTACGTAGTGACCAAAATCCTTGATTGTTCCCAGGAGAAATACCATGAGTAGCACATCGGATAAGGCAAAAGGTTTGGCGAACGAAGCCGTAGGCAACATCAAGCAAGGTGTTGGCAAAGTCACCGGCAACGACAAGTTGCGGGCTGAAGGCGTGGTTCAGGAAAAGAAAGGTGAAGTGCAAAAAGCAGTCGGCGACACCAAGGACGCAGTAAAGAAAGCGGTCAAATAGTCCCGACCTGGCTGCCTGCACTCCAGCAGCCCGACGGCCATCCACGGATGGCCGTTTTTGTGTCACCTGCAGTGATTAAAGTTTGGAAATTGTTTCAAGGTCGCCAAATAAGCTACCTTGATGTAGAAAACGGCCCCTGAGTCGCCCACGAACTCAACTTTTTGCGGCGAAAGGAGACGCTATGATTTTTCCGGTATTACAAGGCTTGCCCCTGCACAAAGTGCTGGTGCGCACTGTCACAGAGTTCCTCGATGACGAGATGCCTACGTACGCCTCGGCGCTGGCCTACCAGATGCTGTTCTCGCTGTTTCCCTTCCTGCTGTTCCTGATTGCCCTGATCGGTTTCCTGCACCTGCCGGACTTCTTCACCTGGCTGCGCATGCAATCGGAACTGGTATTGCCGCCCCAGGCCCTGGAGCAGGTCAACCCGGTGATCGACCAGTTGCAGCAATCCAAGGGTGGCCTGTTGTCGGTGGGTATCGTGATCGCGCTGTACACCGCCTCGGCGGGTGTGCGCCTGATGATGAGTGCGATGAATGCCGCCTATGACGTGGTGGAAGGCCGACCGATCTGGAAGCGCTTCCCGCTGTCGATTTTCTACACCGTAGGCTTCGCCGGCATGCTGTTGGCCGCCGCCGCCTTGATGGTGCTCGGGCCCCAGGTAATGGAATGGCTGGCGGGGCAGATCGGCATGCAGGAATTCGTGGTCACCCTGTGGACCATCCTGCGTTGGCCGCTGATCGTCATCCTGTTGATGTTCTCCGTGGCGTTGATGTACTACGTGATGCCTGACGTGAAGCAGAAGTTTCGCTTCATCACACCGGGTTCGGTGCTGGCGGTGGTGGTCTGGATCGTCGCTTCCCTGGGTTTTGGCTACTACGTCAAAACCTTTGCCGACTACAACGCCATGTATGGCAGTATCGGCGCGATCATTGTGCTGCTGTTGTACTTCTACATCTCGGCTGCCGTGCTGTTGCTGGGGGCGGAGATGAATGCGGTGATCGAACACATGTCGGCCGAAGGCAAGGATCCTGGTGAAAAGGACTTTGGCGAGCACGACGAAAAAAAGCATGTCTCAGGCCTTGGCCGCGACCCTTCCCTAAAGCCCACTACCGATGAAGTCTGATCGATGATCCGTGAAATCCTGAAAATGGGCGATGAGCGCCTGCTGCGCATTGCCCCGCCGGTTCCGCCGGAAATGTTCGACAGCCCCGAGCTGTGGCAGTTGATTGATGACATGTTCCAGACCATGGAACACGTCGGCGGCGTCGGCCTGGCCGCACCGCAGATTGGAGTGGACCTGCAACTGGTGATCTTCGGTTTCGAGAGCAGCGAACGCTACCCGGACGCGCCCGCCGTGCCCCAGACCATCCTGATCAACCCGCTGATCACGCCGCTCAGCCCGGTGCTGGAAGAAGGCTATGAAGGGTGCCTGTCGGTGCCGGGCTTGCGCGGGGCCGTGGACCGTTACCAGCAGATTCGCTACGAAGGGTTTGACCCCAAGGGCGAGCCGATTGTGCGGATTGCCGAAGGCTTTCACGCGCGGGTGGTACAGCACGAGTGCGATCATCTGATCGGCCGGCTGTACCCATCGCGGATTACCGATTTCAGCAAGTTCGGGTTTATCGAAGTGATGTTCCCGGATATGGATCCCACCGCAGACGAATAACCCTCAGGCAAAACACACCTCAAACTGTGGGAGCGGGCTTGCTCGCGAAAGCGGAGTGCCAGTCACCGAAGATATAGACTGATCCACCGCATTCGCGAGCAAGCCCGCTCCCACATTTGTTCTGCGTGCATTCAGCTTATTTTGCGGGCTTCACAAACCGCAACGTCATCCGGTCCGACTCACCAATCGCCACATACTTGGCCTTGTCCTTTTCCCCCAACGTCAACGCCGGCGGCAAGGTCCAGACCCCATCCGGGTAGTCCTTGGTATCTTTCGGGTTGGCATTCACCTCGCTCTGCCCCTCAAGCTTGAACCCCGCATCCGTCGCCAGTTTCACCACATACGCGGTGGTCAGGTAACCGCTGTGCTTGATGTCTTCCAGCGACGCCCCGTCCTTGGCCCGGTGATCCACCACCCCCAGCACGCCGCCCGGTTTCAACACCTTGAAGAACGCCTCGAACATCGCCGGCGCCGTATCCGCCATCACCCAGTTATGCACGTTGCGAAAGGTCAGCACGGTGTCGGCCGAGCCAGGCTTGCCCAGCACCGGAGCCTTGGGGTCGAACTCGGCGAAGCCGGCCTTGGAATAATGCACCGGGTCTGCGGCGAATTTCTTTTTCAGGTTTTCTTCTGATGTACGCGCGTAGGCACTGCTGTTCGGCGCCTGCACGGCAGCGATGTAGTGGCCGTTATCCTTGAGCAGCGGCGCCAGCAGCTCGCTGTACCAGCCGCCACCGGGGGTGATTTCGATCAGGGTCTGGTCGGCCCGCAGGCCAAAGAATTCCAGGGTCTGCTGCGGGTGGCGATAAACATCGCGCGCGCTGTTGGCCGGCAAGCGCCAACTGCCGGCGAGCACGGTTGCATACTGCTCGGCGGAAACCGGCGCTTCGGCTGCCTGGCTCAAGGCCGGGGCGAGGAGGGCTGCAAGGGATAAGGCTGCAAGAGTCGCTTTCATGATCATCCTGTAATGGGCCGCTGGTGCCGCCGAGGCTAGCATGGGGCCCACAACGGCTGATCACACTTTATTGAAGGTCGACCTCACCAACGGTTCTAAGCCCATGGCGATCATGGGCTTGTTGCGTTTGTAGCGCACCAGGCGCTCCGACAAGGACTGCGGCAGCAACGTGTCCTGGGTAAAACCCAGGCGTTGATAAAAGCCTTCCAGGTCCGGATGGCACAGCAGCCACACCGTGCCTTCAACGCTTGCGACCGAGGCGCGAATCAATTGCGCCGCCAGCCCCTGGCCACGCAGCGCCGGGTCGACAAACAGCCCGGTCAACCACTGCCCACCCACCACCGGCGTCAGGCACAGGCCCGCGACAATCTCGCTGCCCCTGGCCACCCACAACTGGCCACCCTTGAGGGCCTTCATCGGTGAGTTATGGCTGCGATAGAACTTGTTCAGCAGCGGCCACAACGGCTCTGCCAGTCGGTCAATGTGCAACTCGGGCATGGTTTTCAAACACGCGAATCCAGGGGGCGCAGATTATAAGTCGGGCAAAGCGCCTTCTGTTGGGCAATCGGTGTTATACCCAGTGTTACATCCCCTGTAAGTGGAGCACGCATCATGGCCAAAGGTCTGAATTCCAAGAAAGCTGACAAGAAAAAACCGGCAAAGACCGCCGATGAAAAACGCGCTGAGAAAAAGGCCAAGAAAACCGACAGCAACCTGTTCGGTCATTAAGTTCTAAGCTAAGCACCAAACGATCTGCAAGATTTTCCCGCCCCATTGCACAGAGCAGGATGAAGCCGACTTTTTCGTCGGCCACGCCTGCCCTGAGCTGCCGATGTCCAACTACCTTGATGAAACCCAGCGCCGGGAAATCGAAGCCCTGGCCCAGACCTTTACCGCCCGCACCGAGTGGCCGACCTGGCTGCTGTTGATCGGCGTCTATGCCGGCTGGTTTGCCGTGATCCTCGCCAGCCACTGGCTTGGCCTGTGGCTGAGTACCGCACTGTTGATCCCGCTCGTGACGCTGTGGATGTCCCTGCAACACGAACTGCTGCACGGCCATCCCACCCGCTTCACTGCTTTGAACAAACTCCTCGGCTACGCACCGTTTGCCGTCTGGTACCCCTACACCCTATACCGCAACTGCCACCTGGTGCACCACAACGACGAAGACCTGACGGTGCCCGGTGTCGACCCGGAAAGCCGCTACCTGAATCAGCGGCAGTGGGACGACAGTTCGCTGTTCGAGCGCACCTTGCATTGGCTGACCAAGACCGTCCTGGGGCGCTTCCTGTTGGGTTCGCCGCTGGCGCTGTGGAAGCTGGCGCGCAACGAGGTCAGGCGCCTGCGCAAAGGCCAGCGCCAGGCGTGGCTGATGTGGCTGAGCCATGGCACTGTGACCGTGCTGATGCTGACCTTCATCGCCCACTACAGCGTGCTGCCGGTGTGGCACTACGTGGCGCTGGTCAGCGTGCCGGCCTTGTCGGTGGCGGCGATCCGTTCCTACTATGAGCATCGCCCGCACCCACAACCGGAACAGCGCACGGTGCTTAACGAAGCCGCCTGGCCGTGGACCTGGCTGTTCCTCAACAATAACCTGCACCTGGTGCATCACGACTTGCCGAAGCTGCCGTGGTATTTGCTGCCCACCGTGTACCGCGCACGGCGTGAACAATGGGTGGCGCGCAGCGGCGGGTTCCTGGTGCAGGGTTACGGCCAGTTGATCGGCCGTCACGGGCTCAAGGCCATCGACAGCCCACGGCACCCCTTTGCCTGAGAGACGACCATGAGTGACCGCTACGCCGAACTGCTGATGTACGTGGCGCCGCAGCAGGTGCAACAGGCCAATGAGCGCTGGCTTTCGCGCATCCTTGAGCGCCTGGGCGCGACCCGCCGCAAGGCTGATCATCTCGAGCTGCGCAGCCTGTGGCGTGCCCCGCAATTGCTGCTGACGCAAACCTGCGGCTACCCGCTGATGACCGAGCTGCGCGGGCAAGTCCAGGTGATTGGCCGCCCGCGCTACGAATTGCCCCATAGCAGCGGCGGCCAGCATTGCAGCCTGCTGCTGACCCGCGACGACAATCCCCGCGTTGCCTTGGCGGACTTCCAAGACAGCCGCGGTGTGATCAACGGCCATGACTCCAACAGCGGCATGAACCTGCTGCGCGAACGCCTGGCGCCGCTGCAGCAGGGCGGTCGGTTCTTTGCCGAAGTCGGCATCAGCGGCGCCCATCGCGAAAGCCTGCGCTGGTTGCGGGAAGATCGCGCCGACCTTGCCGCCATCGACAGTGTGACCTTCGACTACCTCGCCCGTTTTGCCCCAGAGGAAGTGGCCGGGCTGAGGATCGTCACCCGCAGCGCGCCCAGCCCGACGCTGCCTTACATCAGCGCGCCGGGCTCAAGTGAACACCTGCGGGAGGCCATGAACCTGGCCTTGCAGGATCTGCCCGAAGTGGTGCAAACCCTCGGCGTACACGAAGTGCTGCCCGCCACCGAAGCGGATTACCAGGTGCTGCTGGATTACCGGCAGCAGGCGGAAGCCTTGGGTTATCCACGCCTCCAATGAACGTTCCCACGCTCCGCGTGGGAATGCATCCTGTGACGCTCTGCGTCACCATTTCAAAGCAGACGCAGAGCGTCCAAGGCGGGATTCCCACGCAGAGCGTGTGAGCGATTGGTTATATAAAAATACCTTTTAAATATTATTAAAGAATAAGCAGCCTTGCTAGGATCGCTCCACCGGAACACCGGACATAACGCGCAACCTACTCAGATGGAGCCACTATGTCCGGCGCCGACACTTCTCACAGCGATTACGTGGGCGGATTGTTCCGCAGTCATTACGACTGGCTGTGCGGCCGTTTGCACCGCCATCTCGATTCCCGTGCCCACGCCGAAGACATCGCCGCCGACACCTTCGTCCAGCTCCTGAGTTCCCCGGGCGTGGCGCCGATCCGCCAGCCACGCGCCTTGCTCACCACCATTGCCCAACGCCTGATGTACCAACTGTGGCGTCGTCGTGACCTGGAGCGTGCCTACCTCGACGCCCTCGACCAGGACGAAACCTCGCCCGCGCCATCCCCTGAAGATTTGGCGCAGATGCTCGAAGCCCTGCAGGCCATCGACCAGTTGCTCGACGGCTTGCCGGCCAAGGTCAAGGCGACCTTTCTGCTGTCGCAACTCAATGGCCTGACCTACCCGGAAATCGCGGCCGAGCTGGGCATTTCCCAACGCTCGGTCAGCGACTACATGACCCGTGCCGTCAACCGCTGCCTGCGGCTGTGCCTGGAATGAGCGACGACCTGATCGACAGCGCCACTCGCTGGGTGGTGTTGCTGCGCTCCGGCGAGGCGAGTGCCGCCGACTGGCAGCGTTATCATCAGTGGCGCGCCGCAGACCCGCGTCACGAAGCCTTGTGCCAACAACTGGAAACCCGCCTCGGTGTGTTTCAAATTCCGCAGGCCCAAGGCGTCAGCGGCAAGGTATTGCAGCAGGCACTGGACGCGCCATCCAGCCGCCGCACCGTATTGCGCGGCGCCCTGGTGGGCGCTGGCCTGATGCTGGGCGCCGGTTGGCTGGCCCGGCCGGTGGTGGAGGATTTGACCGCCGATATCCGCACCGGCACCGGCGAACGGCGCACTGTAGCGCTGGCGGATGGCAGCGAGTTACTGCTCAACGCCCGCAGTGCCGCCGACATCCAGTTCGACCCACAACACCGCGTGGTGCGCCTGCGCGATGGCGAGTTGCTGGTGAAGATTGCCAGGGACAGCAACCGACCGTTTTTCATCCAGACCGATCAAGCTCGACTGCATGCCTTGGGCAATCGCCTGTTGCTGCGCGAGCGCGAAGGGCAGGGCCATGTGGTGGCGCTCAACGGTGCCCTGGAGATCGACGGCCAGAACGGTGAACGCCTGCAACTGGAGGCCGGGCACGAAGTCACTTACGACCGCTTCGGCTTCGGCCCGGTGCTGGCCAGTTCCTCGGGGGCGACGGCGTGGATCGACGGTTTCCTGCAAGTGCGCGACCGCCCGCTGGTGGAAGTGATCGACGCACTGCGCCCGTATCACAACGGTGTGCTGCGCCTCGATCCGGCGGTGGCAGGGTTGCGGGTCAGCGGCCTGTACCGCCTCGACAATCCCGACCAGATCCTCGACACCCTGGCACGCACCCTGCCGATCCACATCACCCGCCGGACCGGGTTGTGGGTGACCGTCAGTGCCGCCTGAAAACGGTTCACCTCGGTCAATGTGGGAGCTGGCTTGCCTGCGATGCGAGCACCTCGGCCTCGCAGATGTACCGCAGCGATACCATCGCAGCCTCGCTAAAGCTCGACAGCTCCCACAGTTGACCGCGTCGTTTCCGAATGTCGGTTCTAACGACATAACCAAACGATCTGCAAGTTTTCCCCCGGCCATCCCACATCACTCCCGTAAGCGCTGCGGGGAGCAGCGCTCAGGAGTTTCCTTGGGGGGAGCCAACGTGAGCCCATTCAACCGTACACCGCTTCGAACCTTTGCCCTGGTGCCGTTGGCCAGTCTGTTCCTGTCCTTCGCCGCCAGCGCCGAAGACACGCGGCAGGTCTACCACATCGCGCCCGGCCCGCTGGACGAAGTGCTGCTGAACATCAGCCGCCAGAGCGGCCAGGTGATTTCCTTCACGCCGCAGCTGGGCAATTATTCCTCGGCGCGGGTCGACGGTTCGCTGTCGGCGCAACAGGCGGTAGACGCCGCGCTCAAGGGCACCGGCCTGCAAGTCCAGGTCAGCCCGGACGGTGCATTCATCATCAAGGAAGGCGCCAAAGTCGCGCCTGCCAGCAACAGCATCAAGGCGCAAACCGCCGAAGCCCAGGCGCCGACCCTCGACCGTGTGGTCGCCATCGGTACCCGTCGCAGTGACGCCACGGCCCTCACCAGCAGCGCCCCGGTGGATGTGATCAACGCCGAAGAACTCAAGCAAACCGGCGCCACCAGCCTCAACCAGGCGCTGTTCCAACTGCTGCCCTCGTTCAACTTTCCACAGAACAACAGCGCCACCCGCGGCCAGGATCCGAAAGGCGCCTCCCTGCGCGGCTTGTCCCCGGACCAGACCCTGGTGCTGATCAACGGCAAGCGCCGGCACACCTCGGCGGTGGTGAACATTTCCGGTGGCGTGCCGTTCATTGGCGCGCAGCCGGTGGACCTCGACATGATCCCCATCAGCGCCATCGACCACGTCGAAGTGCTGCGCGACGGTGCCTCGGCGCAATACGGTTCGGACGCGGTGGCGGGGGTGGTCAACATCGTGCTCAAGGAGCGCGACAGCGGTGGCGGCATCAACACCCAACTGGGCAAATACGCCCAGGGCGACGGCTTCAGCAAAACCACCGATGGCTGGTACGGCATCGGCTTGCCGGGGGATGGTTTCCTGACCCTGAGCTTCAACACCCTGAACAACAAACCCGATGACATCGGCGACAAATACGTCGCCGACGGCCAGGTACAAGACCCGCGCTGGGGCGGTGCCGGGCGCGACAAATACAACCTGGCGGCCAACGCCGAAATCGGCCTGAACGACCAATGGCGCCTCTACAGTTTCGCCACCTTCGGCCAGGACACCTCGGTAAACAACACGCCGCCGCTGCTGGCCAGCAGCCCGAACAACGTGGCCGGGATCTACCCCAACGGCACCATCCCGAAATACCGCTATCGCTATGAAGACGGCGCCGTCACCGTCGGCACCCGCTATGAAGACGAGAGCATCGGCCGCTTCGATTTGAGCGCCACCTATGGCCGCGACGAGCACGACGAACTGGCTTTCAACACCGTCAACCCGAGCTACGGGATCAACAGCCCGACCAAGTTCAACGTCGCCACCCTGGTCAACGACCAGACCAACATCACCCTGGATTACGCCAAGGATCTGAACGTCGACTGGTCGAGCCATCCACTCACCGTTTCAGCGGGCGTTGCCTACCGGCATGAGCAATACCGGCTGGAGGCCGGCGACTACGATTCCTATTCCTACGGTGGCATCGACGGCGTGCAGGTTGGCGCGGTGCAGGCTTCGGGCCTGACCCCGGACGACGCCGGCACCTTCAAGCGTGATGTGGGCGGCGTGTATTTCGGCCTGGAAAACCAGGTCACCGACAAGCTCCAGGTGGGCATTGCCGGGCGTACCGAGCACTACTCGGACTTCGGTTCAGCCACCACCGGCAAACTCTCGGCGCGCTATGACTTCACCCCGAAAGTCGGCCTGCGGGCCACGGTCAACAATGCCTACCACGCGCCCAGCCTGGGCCAGATCGGCACCTCCTGGACCACCACCACCAACCTCGACGCCAACGGCAACCCGGTGCTGACCCGCATGCTGCCGGCCGACAACCCGGCCGCCCGAGCCCTAGGTGCACAGCCGCTGAAGCCCGAGAAGTCCACCAACTTCTCACTGGGCCTGGTGCTGCGCCCAACCGACCAGGCCTCGCTGACCATCGACGCCTACCAGATCTCGATTCGTGACCGCCTGCTGTTCAGCGGTGGCATTTCCGGGCCGCTGGCCGAGCAGATCCTCAAGGACGCCGGCTACGGCCAGTACTCCTGGGCGCAGTTCATGACCAACGCCGCCGACACCCGCACCCGCGGCGTCGACATCGTGGGCAAGTACAACCTGGACCTTGAGCAGTTCGGCAACCTGAACCTGTCGGCGGGCTACACCAAGGCCCGCACCACTATCGAAAAGGTCCACGAAAACCCCAACGGCTTCGAAGTGCTGACCCGTGAATCCCGTGGCTTCCTGGAGCACGGTTACCCGGAAGACAAGCTGGTGTTTGGCGCGGTCCACAAGCTCAACCAATGGACCATCGCCCTCAACGAAACCCGTTACGGCAAGTACCGCAAATATGCGTCCAGCGAAGCCAACGCCCAGTACGACCAGACCTTCGGCGCGCAATGGACCACCGACCTGGACGTGAACTACGCCTTCACCAAACAACTGCGGGTGTCGGTGGGCGTCAACAACCTGTTCGACAGCAAGCCTGACGACTACAACACCCGTTTGCGCCAGACCCCGGGCCAGCAATACAGCTACCTGTCGCCGACGGCGCCGGAAGGGGCGTTTTACTACACGCGGCTCAGTTATGACTTTTAAACCCTGATCTTGAAGGGTGTGGAGATCAACTGTGGGAGCTGGCTTGCCTGCGATTGCATCACCTCGGTCTTCCTGGAAAACCGAGGTGTCTGCATCGCAGGCAAGCCAGCTCCCACACTGACACTGCCCACTCTGGATCTGTTTTGAATCTCCAAGAGGCTACTCATGAGAACACTAAAAAACCTGCTCGGTGGCTCGCTATTGGCACTCACCGTCCTGGCACAATCAGCCACGGCCGCCGAACCTGCCAAACCGATCCACTTCGGTGACATCACCTGGGAAAGCGGCAGCCTGATCACCGAAGTGCTGCGCCTGATCGTCGAGAAAGGCTATGGCCTGCCCACCGACACCTTGCCCGGCAGCACCGTGAGCCTGGAGGCCGCCCTGGCCAAGGACGATATCCAGGTGATCGGCGAAGAGTGGGCCGGGCGCAGTCCGGCGTGGGTCAAGGCCGAAAGCGAAGGCAAGGTGTTCGGCCTGGGCGACACCGTCAAAGGCGCCACCGAAGGCTGGTGGGTGCCGGAATACGTGATCAAGGGCGACGCCGAACGGGGCATCAAACCCCTGGCCCCGGAGCTTAAATCCGTCGCCGACCTGGCCCGCTACAAAGACGTGTTCCGCGACCCCGAAGACCCGACCCGTGGGCGCTTCCTCAACAGCCCCACCGGCTGGACCTCGGAGATCGTCAACAGCCAGAAGCTCAAGGCCTATGGCCTGACCGACAGCTACGTCAACTTCCGCACCGGTTCCGGCGCGGCGCTGGATGCCGAGGTTGCATCCTCGATCCGTCGCGGCAAGCCGGTGCTGTTCTACTACTGGTCGCCGACGCCACTGCTGGGGCGCTTCAAGTTGATCAAACTGGAAGAACCACCGTTCAACGCCGAAGCCTGGAAGACCCTGGCCGACGCCAACAACCCGCACCCCATCGGTACTCGTTCGATGCCAGCGCACCTGGCGATTGGCGTGTCGGCGCCGTTCAAGGCGCAGTACCCGCAACTGGTGACGTTCTTTGAAAAAGTCGACCTGCCGATTGACCTGCTCAACGGCATCCTCGCGCAAATGGCCGAGAAACGTACCGCGCCGCGCCAGGTGGCCGAAGCGTTCCTGAAAGAACAGCCGCAGGTCTGGCAGCAGTGGGTGCCGGCGGACGTCGCGGCCAAGGTCAAGGAGAGTCTCTGATGCGCAAGCTCATCGCGGCCACACTGCTGGCACTGTGCGCCGGACCGCTGCTGGCGGCAGAACCGGCCACCCTGCGCGTCGGCTACCAGAAAAGCTCGGTGAGCATGGTGCTCGCCCGTGAGCATCACCTGTTCGAGCAAGGGTTGCCGGGCACCAAGGTCGAGTGGATCGAATTCCTCGGCGGCCCGCCGCTGATCGAAGCCCTAAATGGCGGCAGCATCGACATCGGCAATATCGGCGACATCCCGCCGATCTTCGCCCAGGCTGCCGGCATCGACATTCGCTACATCGGAGTCGAGCCCAATGACGGGCGCACCGAAGCCATCCTGCTGCCCAAGGACAGCACCGTGCAAAGCGTGGCCGAACTCAAGGGCAAGCGCGTGGCGTTGCTCAAGGGTTCCAGCGCCCACAACCTGTTCCTCAAAAGTTTGCTGCGTGCCGGCTTGCAGTGGAAGGACGTGAACGTGGTGTACCTGTCGCCCTCCGACGGCCGTGCCGCGTTTGAACAAGGCAAGGTCGACGCCTGGGTGGTGTGGGACCCGTACTACTCGGCGGCCGTGGTGGACGGTTCGGCGAAGGTGCTGGGGGATGGCCAGGGGCTGAACCCGGCGGGCAGTTTCTTCATCGCCAGCGGGCCGTTTGCCAAGCAGCACCCGCAGGCGATTGCGGCAATTCTCAAGGTGTTTGCCCAGGCGCAGCGGTTGTCGCTGGACCAGCATGACGAAAGCGTCGCGCTGATGGCCAAGACATTGGGCTTGCAGCCGGCGGTGGTGGAGAGTTACTTCCAGCACCGCTCGCCGACGCCGAGCCGGCCATTGGAAGCGGTGGATATCGCCAACCAGCAACGTACGGCCGACGCGTTTTTTGCCAACGGCCTGATCCCGAAAAAGGTCGATGTGCAGCAGGTTGTGTTCAAGGCTCCATAACTTGATCCCTGTGGAGAGGGAGCTTGCTGTAGGGAGGGAGCTTGCTGTGGCAGGGGAGCTTGCTTTAGGGAAAGAGCTGTTGTGGCGAGGGAGCTTGCTCCCGCTGGGCTGCGTAGCGGCCCCAAAAAAAGCGGGAGCGCTGCGCACTCCAGCGGGAGCAAGCTCCCTCGCCACAACAAGCTCTTCACCACAACAGGCTCCTCATCACAACAAGCTCCCTCCCCAAAGCAATCTCCCTCACCCCATAAAAGCATCTTCAGCATCGACCTTCGCAACCCATCAGTGAGCAGACCATGCAACCGATCTACATCGACTTCCTCAACGGCCTGGACATCGACGAACTGGCCCTGACCAACGACGAAATCCTCAACGCCATCGAATCCAGCCTGGCGATCCAGGGCCGCAGCGAGGCGGTGATCGAGCCGCGCATGCACCTGATTCCCGGCGGTGAAATCAACGGCCACTTCAACGTGCTGCGCGGTGTATTGGGCGGCGCAATCGGCTACGCCGGGGTCAAGGTGGTGGGCGACTTTGTCGATAACTACCGCAAGGGCCTGCCCTCGGAACTGGCGATTCTCAACCTGCTGGACCCGGCCACCGGCATCCCCAAGGCCATCCTGGACGCCTCGGCGATTACCGACATGCGCACCGGCGCCGTCACCGCCATCGGTGCCAAATACCTGGCCCGTCCCGACAGTAAAGTCCTCGCGCACATCGGTGCCCGTGGCACGGCGTATTGGAACGTGCGGCTGCTGGACCACCTGTTCGACTTCGACGAAATCCGCGTGCACTCGCGCCGCAGTGAAAGCCGCGAAGCCTTCGCCGAACGCCTGCGCCGCGACCTCGGCAAGCCGGTGATTGTCACCGACGACTGGGAGTCCACGGTGCGCGGCGCCGACATCGTGGTGGAAGCTTCACGCCTGGATCAGCCGCAACCGTTGCTGCACACCGAGTGGATCAAGCCCGGTGCCTTCGTCGTGCCCTACGGCACCATGAGCGCGGTGGAACTGTCGTTGACCGACATCATGCACAAGCTGGTGGTGGACGACTGGGGCCAGTGCAAGGGCGGGATGTTCGGCGCATTGCGCGCCCATGTCGACGCCGGAAAACTCAGCGCCGAGACCTTGCATGCCGAGTTGGGGCAGATCGTCGCCGGCTTGAAGACCGGCCGGGAAACCCCCGAGGAAACCATCCTGTTCTGGCACCGTGGCTTGAGCCTCAGCGATATCGCCCTGGGCCACGCACTGCTGGAAAAATCCAGACGCCTGGGGATCGGCCAGCGGTTGCGCTGGGCATGATTCACTTCGATCCCGCCGGTTTGACGGTTGAGGATTTGCTGTCGATTGCCCGCCAAGACGCGCCGGCTGACTTCAGCGATGCGGCCCGCCAACGTATCGACGAAGGGCATCGACTGTTGCTGCGCCTGGTGGCTGAAGGTACGCCGATTTACGGGGTGACCACCGGCCTCGGTGCGGCGGTGGATACGCAGGTTGCGCCGGTGCAGGCAAACATTCCTTTGGGGCGTGCGGTGGGCGTTGGCCGCCTGGCCAAGCGTGAGGAATTACGCGCGATCACCGCAGCCCGCTTGGCCGGGTTGGCCCAGGGGCGTTCGGGTATTTCGCCGGGTGCGGCGCAGGCGCTGTTGGCGTTACTCAACTGCGGCATGGAGCCCGCGGTGCCGTTGCTCGGCTCGTTGGGCGAGAGCGACCTGGCGCCGTTGGCGCATTTGAGCCTGGCGCTGAACGTGCCATTGACGGGCAAGGATGGCCTGGCGCTGGTGTCGGCCAACTCCGCGAGCATCGGCCTTGGCGCGTTGCTGGTGGCCGAGGCCGAACAGGCATTGCAGGCCATGTTGGCGGGGCTGGCGTTGTCGTGTGAAGGCTATCGGGCCAACCTCAGTCCTTTCCAGCCGTGGGCTTCGCGGTTGCGCCCGGCGCCGGGGCAAAGCGGGCAATCAGCGGCGTTGCTGGAATTGCTGGCGGGCGGCAAATTGGTCGATAACCCGCGTCGGCTACAGGACCCGCTGAGCTTTCGCTGTGCCACGGTGGTTCAAGGCGCGGCGCAACAGGCAATGCAGGCGTTACGCGAGTTGATCGAACTGGAACTGGCCAGCGGTGCGGACAATCCGGCGTTGATCAGCGAAGACGCGTTGGTGCTGGCCACGGCCAATTTCGACAGCACCCATCTCGCGCTGGCGGCCGAAGGCTTGGGCCTGGCGTTGAGCCGTGTGGCGGTGTGCAGCGCCGAGCGGATTGCCAAGTTGCTGTCGCCGGCTTCCAGTGAACTGCCGCGCTTTCTGATCGACCAGCCCGGGCACGTGGGCATGGCCGCCTTGCAGCGCACCGGTTCGGCGTTGGTGGCGGAGATCGGGCACTTGGCCAATCCGATCCCGGCGGTGAGCGTGCCGGTGGCGGATCGCGTGGAAGATTATGCGGGGCAGGCGCTGGCGGTGGTCGAGAAAACCCGGCAACTGGTGCAGCGCGTGGTGTGGCTGGGCAGCATTGAGTTGATCGTGGCGGCGCAGGCGGTGGACCTGTGCGGCACGGTTCAACTGGGGCAGGGCACCCGGCGTATTCATCAGGCGGTGCGCCGCCAGGTGGCGCACCTGGATCAGGACCGTTCGGGGTCGGTGGATGTGTTGGCGTTAAGTGCATTCATCGAAAACGATGGCTTGAAACCCATTCTCTAAAACTATGAAGACCAACTGTGGTAGCTGGATTGCCTGCGATAGCGGTGTTGGATTCACCATCGCTATCGCAGGCAAGCCAGCTCCTACAGGTTGATCGCATTTCAGGTCATGGATTTTCAGCGGCCAAGGCAGCAATCACTGCCGGGCGTTCACCGACACGCTGCTGAAACTTCGCTAACGCCGGCCACTGCTGCAAGTCGATATCAAACAACCCCGCCCAGCGCAGCACCACAAACAGGTACGCATCCGCCACCGAGTACTGCGCGCCCAGCAGGTAATCCTGGCGCTCCAGGGTCTGCACCAGAATCGCAAAGCGCTTGAACAGCGTGGCCTTGAACAGCGCCTTCACCTCATCGGGAATCGCGTCCTTGAACAACACTCCCAGCCCGCCATGAATCTCGCTGGAGACAAAGTTCAGCCACTCCTGCAAACGCACCCGCTCCCAGCTGCCATTGGCCGGCGCCAGGCCCGCTGCGGGTACACGGTCGGCCAGGTATTGCAGGATGGCGGCACCTTCGGTCAGTACCTCGCCGTTGTCCAGTTGCAGTGCGGCCACATAGCCCTTGGGGTTGATCTGCAGGAAATCATCACCGTCAGCCGTGAGCTTTTTCTGGTTGTCGACGCGAATCAATTCAAACGGCAGGGCCAATTCCCGCAGCGCGATATGGGAGGCGAGGGAACAGGCATTCGGGGAAAAATACAGCTTCATCGGGGCAACTCCGCAGGACAGTTGCCTTCAGTCTCGTGGGCATGGCACCTTGGGTAAAATTAATCTTTCAGAATCCTGCCATAAGGACAGCTACTGCCATGTTGAACCTGATGCACTGGCGCCTGCTGGTGGCCGTGGCGGACAACGGCAGCATCACTGCCGCCTCCGAACGGGTGGGCATGACTCAGTCCGCCGCCAGCCAGGCGATGGCGGCCATGGAGGCCAACCTCGGTGCGCAGTTGTTTGTGCGTGAGGCGCGTCAGACCGTGCCTACCGCCCTGGGCCTGCAAGTGATCGAGCAGGCGCGGGTGATGTTGGGAGCGTTGCAGGCGATTCGCACCACCGTGGACGAAGCGCGGCCGATGCTGCGTGGGACGATTCGCATCGCGAGTTTCCCCATGGTGCTGGCGGTGTTCCTGCCGCCGCTGCTGCGTCGGTTCAACCAGCTTTACCCCGGCATCGAGGTCACGGCCCTGGAAGTGACCGACGATGAAGTGAACACCTTGCTCGACGCGAATCTGATCGACCTGGGCGTGGTGCTCAACCCGCCGTCCGAGCGCAATGCCGCCGTGCTGGGGCGGGATAACTGGGTGGCGGTGCTGCCGATGGCCCACGGGTTTTCCCGGCGCCCGGCGCAGGCAACGGTCACGCTGGAAGAGTTGGTGGAGCAACCGTTCGTGCTTGCCACCGGCGGCTGCACCGTCAACGCCCGCAGCCTGGCGCAGGAAGCCGGCCTGGTGCTGCGCGAGGTGCGGGTGGAAGTGCGCGAATGGAACAGCGCTTTCAGCCTAGTGCGTGAAGGCGTGGGAGTGACGCTGGTGCCCGAGATGACCCTGCCGGCCCAGCGCCAAGGCTTGCGCATCATGCCCCTGGCGGAGCCGGTGCATCGCGAGTTTGCGTTGGTGACATCACGCCACCAACCGCCCTCCGCAGTGGTTAATGCTTTGTTGCAAATGCTGGCTGACTAGTGGCCTTGCATAGCGCCAACGCCTGTCTATGCTCACCCAGAACCGTTGATGACGCTCGGCATATAAAGCGTTTCGGATAGGTTTCCCCATAAAGGTCTGCGATCTAGATTCAAACCGTGAATGGAATGCGCCCGCGTGGGCGTCGGGAAAATAAAGGGTGATCTGACATGTTCAACCGCCAACACAAATCCGACCTGCTGGAAATCGAACGTTTCTCCTGCGCCCTTACCGAAGCCAAAGCCAAATTGGCCGCCATCAGCCGTTCCATGGCAATGATCGAGTTTGATCGCGACGGCATCGTGCTGGATGCCAATGAAAACTTCTGCAAGACCATGGGCTACCGCGCCGAAGAAATTCGCGGCAAGCATCACCGGATTTTCTGCGAAGAGGCCTACACCCACACCGATGCCTACGCCAAACTCTGGCGCGACCTGGCGCGGGGCGAGCCCCTCAGTGGCACCTTCATGCGGTTGAACAAGCATGGCCAGGAAGTGTGGCTGGAGGCCAGTTACATGCCGGTAATCGGTGCCGACAACCAGGTGCAGAGCGTGATCAAGGTGGCCTCGGACATCTCGGCGCGGATTCACCGCGAGCATGAAAACCAGAGCCTGATCGACGCCATCGGCCGCTCCATGGCGGTCATTGAATTCACCCCGCAAGGCCAGATCCTGAATGCCAACGACAACTTCCTGAAGACGGTGAAATATTCCCTCAGTGAAATCGTCGGCCAGCACCACAGTCTGTTTTGTCATCGCGGTGAGACCGATTCGCCGGCCTACAAGGCATTCTGGGCCTCGCTCAACCGCGGCGAATATCACTCCCACCGGTTTGAGCGCAAAGATAAATTCGGCCAAACGCTGTTCCTGGAAGCCTCCTACAACCCGATCTTCGATGCCAACGGGCGCCTGTACAAAGTGGTGAAGTTCGCCAGCGACATCACCGACCAGGTCACCACCTTGCGCACGGCTGCCGACTCGGCTCACGCCACCTCGGTGCAAAACGACGCCTGCGCCCGCAAGGGTTCGGAAGTGGTGCAGCAGACCGTGCAGATCATCGAAGAAATTTCCCGTGACCTTAACGAAGCGGCCGTGAGCATCGACGCAGTGAGCAAGCAGTCGGACATCATCGGCACCATCGTCCAGACCATCCGCGGCATCGCCGACCAGACCAACCTGCTGGCGCTGAACGCCGCAATCGAAGCGGCCCGAGCGGGCGAGCATGGGCGCGGGTTTGCGGTGGTGGCGGATGAGGTGCGCAGCCTTGCGGCGCGAACCAGCCAGGCGACGATCGAGATTGTGGATGTGGTGCGCAAGAACCACGACCTGTCGATCAGCGCGGTGTCGAGCATGCAGTCGAGCCTGAGCCGCACGGGGCTTGGGGTGGAGCTGGCGAATGAGGCGGGGCAGGTGATCCTGGAGATTCAGGAAGGGTCACGGCATGTGGTGGATGCGATCAGTCAGTTCAATTCCACACTGCAATTGCAGTAACACACCGTTATGGCCGAGAAATAACCTGTGGCGAGGGAGCTTGCTGTGGCGAGGGAGCTTGCTCCCGCTGGGCTGCGAAGCGGCCCCAAAATCCTGGGAGCGCTGCGCACTCCAGCGGGAGCAAGCTCCCTCGCCACAGCAGCTCCCTCACTCCAGCAAGTTCCCTGACCAGGGTTTGTATTGTCAGCGCTTAGATCGCAGCCAGGGTCTCTTTCACGTTCTGCGCCTGCGGGTCAGCGGTCTTCGCCGCTACCTGCTGCGCCTGCTGCTCCTTCAGGCGTTCTGCAACTTCCTTGGAAATAGCATCCTGCTTGTCCTGAGGCATGTTCTTCACATCATCCTCGGTCAAACCCTGTTCCTTGAGCAGTTGCTCGCGGATGCGCTCAGCCGGGCTTTTTTTCATGTAGTCGGTGAAGTCACTGCGGGCCGACGTGGTGGAGTCAGTCTTGGCCGTATCGGTGGTCGAGGCGGTTGCGGTGGTGGCTTGCAACTGCACACGGGTCTTGGCGAAGGCGGCATTGATGTTGTCGGCAGTGGCGTCGGCCGCTGCCTGTGTGGTCGATACAGTCGTAGTGCCCTGTTGCACGTTTTGCGCAGCACCGCTGTACAGCGCGCTGGCCGCGGCGTTGGCCGGGTCCATGTCTGCGCGCTTGATGCGTTGGATCGTCGACTGAGCCTGGGGGTTGTTGTTGATCAGCATGATCAGGACACCTGTGGATGTGGGCGGTGCCACAGGTGGAGCAATTAGCGTGCCCAGTGGTATGGCCCCGTGTTTACGGGGCTTTTGGCCGCTACCGTCGGCAAGCGTTGGCGTGCCGCCGGCCATTGTTTGCCGCTAGTGGGCAATGTTCTCCAGCGCCAGGTTGCGGGTGCGCGGGCCGAACCAACTGATGGTGATCATCACGATCAACATGCTGCTGGCGATAAACGCCAACACGCCGGGCGTGCCGAGGTGTTCGAGGATCACGCCGATCAACAGGCTGCTGAACACCGTCGACAACCGGCTGAACGAATAGCAGAAACCCACCGCCCGGGCGCGGATGTTGGTGGGGAACAGTTCGCTCTGGTAGGAGTGATAACTGAAACTCAGCCAGGCGTTGCAGAAGGTGATCATCACCCCGCAGATCACCAGGCCCACGGCGGTGGTTTGCAGCGCGAACAAACTGCCGAAGATCACCGCGCCGAGCGCCGATCCGACAATCTGCCATTTGTTCTCAAACCGGTTCGCCACCTTCACAAACAGCAGCGGCCCCAACGGGTAGGCGAGGGTGATAATGAAGGCATAGCCCAGGCTGTGAGTGACGCTCACGCCCTGGCCCGAGAGCAGCGCCGGCAGCCAGTTGCCGAAGCCAAAAAAGCCGATGGCCTGGAACACATGAAACACAATCAGCATCAACGCCCGGCGCCGGTACGGCGGTTGCCAGATATCGGCGAAGCGCCCTTGGCCCTGCACGCTGACGGCTTGCGGTTCCGGCTCATCGAGTGGCTTGCCGTGGTCTTTCCGGCAGCGCGCTTCGAGGTTGTCCATGATCTGCCCGGCTTCGTCGAAACGGCCTTTTTGTGCGAGCCAGCGCGGCGATTCCGGCAGGCGTTTGCGCAGTTGCCAGATAAACAGCGCAAATACCGCACTGCTCACCACTACCCAGCGCCAGCCGGAAATCCCGAACGGTGCCTGGGGTACCAGCCACCACGACATCAACGCCACCGCCGGCACCGACAGGAACTGGATGAAAAACGCAAAGGCAAACGCCGAGCTGCGCATGCGCTTGGGCACCAGTTCCGAGAGGTAGGCGTCGATGGTCACCAGTTCGATGCCTAGGCCGATGCCCACCAGGAAGCGCATGCAGATGATGCCCAGGGCGGAGGTCTGGATACCCATCAACACGGTGGCGACGGTGTACCAGATCAACGCAAAGGTGAAGATCGCCCGGCGCCCGTAGCGGTCGGCAATCGGGCTGAGCAGGCTGGCGCCGAGGAACAGGCCGAGAAAGGTCGCCGAGGCAAAGGCCGCCTGGTCGGAGAAGCCGAATACGCCCTGGCTGCCGGTGTGGAAAATTCCGTCACTGATCAGGCCGGGGCTGATATAGGCAGTCTGGAACAAGTCATACAGCTCGAAAAAGCCGCCAATCGACAGCAGCGCCACCAGGCGCCAGACAGTGGCTACGGCGGGCAACCGATCAATGCGCGCGCTGATGTGCGCGGCGCGGATCGGGTCGATACCGTCTGCAAGAGAGGGTGAAGACATGGGCAGAAGACTCAGTAAGTGATCGGGATCTCGAATTCCTGGAACGCATCATCCACCGGTTGGTAACCCAGCACACGGGTTGTTTCGCTGAGGTCCAGGCGTTTGAAACGGTTATTGGAAATGCCATGGGCGATCAGGTGTTTCACCCCGATGGTTTCCACCGAGCGTTGCAGCAGTTGCACGGCGTCGCGGGGGCTGAGCCAGGCGCTGAGGTCGCGGGCGTTGTTCAGGTCGTGGGTTTCGGGGAATTCAAACGCACCGATGCGCAGGGCGATGGTGGAGAGCGGGGTTTTGGCCGCGTAAAAACCGCACAGGGCTTCGCCGTAGCATTTGCTCACGCCGTACAGGTTGGCGGGCAATACAGGCATGCCCGGCGTGATCTGCCGGTCTACCGGGTAGCCTTCGATGGTCTGGGCACTGCTGGCGAACACCAGGCGCTTCACACCTGCGGCCACGGCAGCTTCGAACAGGTAGGTGGTGGCCAGGATATTGTTGGGCAACAACTCGTCGAAGGTCGCGCTGGCGTGGGGGATGCCCGACAGGTGCACGATCACGTCAATCCCGTCGAGCAGGGCGGCGAGGGCGGTTTTGTCGCTCAGGTCGGCGGGGATGAAACGGTGCTCGCCGAGGGCGAAATCCGGCTCGATGCGGTCTGTGAGGGTGAAGCGGTAGCGGTCTTTCGAGGCTTCGAAAAACGTCTTGCCGATGCGGCCGCAGGCGCCGGTGAGTAGTACGTTGAGTCCGTTCATTGTGTAGTCCTTGTTTTTAGTTGTGGCCGTCGAGGGCGAAGGTTTTGAAGCCGGGGCGTTGGCTGAGGGTTTCGTAGTAAGCGCTGACCGCCGGGTAGGACGGATGCTCCATGGGCGTCATCCACCAGCGGTGCACCGACAGGCCGATGAGGATGTCGGCGAGTGTGAAGTTGTTACCGGCGACGTAGGCGCCGGTTTTGATCAGTTGCTCTTCAAGCAGGCCCATCTTGTCGTTCCAGCTTTTTACCCCGGCTTTGATGCGTTGCGGGTCCTGGTAGTCCGGATTCTTGCGTACCAGAGCGTGGAAGGCGTAGCCCCACGACGGGTTGAGTTCGGTGGCTTGCCAGTCCATCCATTGCTCGACCCTCGCACGGGCGACCGGCTCGGTGGGCAACAGGTCGTGGCGTTGGTGCAGGCTCACGAGGTAGCGGCAGATGGTGTTGGATTCCCACAGCACGCCGTTGTCGTCGATGATCACCGGGACTTGGGCGTTGGGGTTCAGGGCCAGGAATTCGGGGGACTGGGTGGAGGCGAAGCCGATGCCCCAGTCTTCGCGGTCGTAGGGGATATCCAGTTCCTGGCAGGTCCACAGGACTTTTCGCACGTTGATGGAAGAAGTGCGACCGAGGATTTTCAGCGAATGGCCCATGGTGCTTTCCAGACGAGGGTGAGAAGGCAGGGGGCAATTTAGCAGGGGCCAGAAGGCACGGCGAGGGTGTTAAGTGGGCAGGATCAAAAATGTGGGAGCGGGCTTGCTCGCGAATGCGGTGTATCAGTGATGGAAAGCTCGGCTGACACACCGCATTCGCGAGCAAGCCCGCTCCCACAGTTTGACCGCGTGCGGTCTGTTAGATCAGTGGTGATTCCAGGTCCATCAGCTTGCCCATCAGCAATACGCCCAACTCACTCAACTGGTGAATCGCCAATGCGGTGTCGCGGTCTTTGCCGGTGAGTTCATCAGACAGGTCGAGCAATAACGTGCTGACCGAGGAAAACGTCTCGTAGCTGTTGGCGATCAGGCTTTCGCTGCTGGCGTCGGGGCTGACGGTGAATAAGGAAGGAGGATTGGGAGTAACTTTGAACATAAGCGTGACCTCTATCTGGGCCATCACCTGATCGCTACTAAACGAAAGGGTGGCGGCTGCACGCAGGTTAGTAGACCGGCAAAGTCACACAAAAATCCGGCGCGCCACAAGGGCGCCCTGCGCACAGCCACCATCAAGCACAGACACGTAAGTCTGATAGATGAAGCTCATGCTCATTCTGTATGACTGTCCAGGCTACTAAACCCGATCACTGAGAAATTCAGCGACCGGGCAACCTTAGAGAGCCCTACCCAGGCGCACAAGCCGGCGGATTCTGACGTACCTGTAGGTAACGGAGCAAGGCGCTGCCATCAACACCAGCCACTTCCTACAGCTACCGCCTAGGTACTCTCGCGCACCTTCAACTCAAACCCCATGTCCACCACCGGCCGGGCGATATTGTTGCCGGCCATCACCGTCAGCAAATGCTCTGCCGCGCGCCGGCCAATGGCTTCACGCGGCGTACTGATGCTGCTCAGTCGCGGCACCATGAACGAGGAGGAGGGCAGGTCGTTGAAGCCCAGCACCGAGATCTGGTCCGGCACCTTGATGCCATGGCGCAGCGCTTCCAGCAACGCACCCTGAGCCAGGTCGTCGTTGCCAAAGAAGATCGCGTCCACGTCCGGATGGCTGGCCAGCAGTTGCAGGAACAGCTCACCACCCAGGCCCAGCGACGATGGCCGTGGCGTCAGCACTTCGAGTGCCGGGTCGTACAACCCCGCCTGCTGCAACGCCCGGCGAAAGCCTTCACCGCGCAACAACGTGCGCTGGTCCAACTGAGCGCCAATGTAGGCCAACCGCTTGCGCCCCCGTGAGATCAAATGCGCCGCCGCTGTTTCCCCGGCGTTCAACTGCGAAAATCCTACGCAGTTCAGTCCGGCGCCCGGGTCCAGGTCCATCATGTACACACACGGCACATTGCTCGATTCCACCATGCGCCGGGCACTTTCCGTACGGTCAAACCCGGTCAGCAGCAAACCCCGTGGCTGGTAGGCCATGTAGTTGCGCAGCAGGTCTTCTTCTTCGTCACGGGAATAGTGGGTGTTGCCGATCAGCACTTCAAAGCCCTTGGGCCGCAGCACCTGGTGGATGGCTTCCAGGGTTTCGATAAACAGCAGGTTGGACAGTGACGGCACCAACACCACCACCGACTGGCTCTGGGCAGATGCCAGGGCACGGGCGGCCGGGTTGACCACGTAGCTCAGTTCGGCAGCGGCTTTTTGTACTTTTTCCACCAGTTCGGTGGCCACGGTGCTGATGCCGCGCAAGGCCCGGGAGGCGGTAATCGGGCTCACGCCAGCCAGGCGGGCCACTTCATTGAGGGTAGGGCGGCCCGTGGTGCGGGTATTTTTATCGTTCTTGGGAGTCATCAGGCGGCTTGCCAAACAAAAATCGAGGCACTAAGGTAGCGCTGTCTCCAAGACCCTGCAAATTCTTGAACGTCGGGATGCCTGTTCCCGTTCAAACCTTTGGAGCAGATGCACGCGTCACTCCATAAAAATGACAAGACGGCGCGGGAAAAGCCTGTTTTTGCACTAGCCTTACAGCGTGCAAAGGTAGCGCTATCTGCGTCTTGAGGTGTTTCATGAGTCAACCTGTTACTGCCCTCGTGATCATGGGTGTTTCCGGCTGTGGCAAGTCCAGCGTCAGCGAGGCCCTGTGCCTGCTGAACGGCGCCACCGCCATCGAAGGCGACAGCTTTCACCCCGCCGCGAACATCGAGAAGATGAGCGCCGGCCATCCCCTTAACGACGAAGACCGCGCCGGCTGGCTCGACATCCTGTGCGATGAGCTGCGCCGCTCGCTCAAGGCCGGCGAGCATCCGGTGCTCACCTGTTCGGCCCTGAAGAAGAAATACCGCGACCACCTGCGCGAAGCCGCGCCGGGCCTGGGGTTTGTGTTTCTGGAGCTGACCCGCGAAGTCGCCGCCGACCGTGTATCCCATCGCCCCGGCCATTTCATGCCGGCCAGCCTTATAGACAGCCAGTTCGCCACCCTGGAATCCCCGGTGGGCGAGCCGTTGACCCTGGCCCTCAACGCCAGTGAAGACAGCGTTGAAGAACTGGCCGAGCAAACCAATGCCTGGTGGCTCGAACACGGCTTTGAACCAAACAAATAATTTTTTGCCGGACAAGATAGCGCTGTCCGCCTGCACTGAATTTTTTACCGGCTTTAATAACAACAACAAACAGGAGAGACCCCCATGTTTGGCTTGTCCCACGATACCTATCTGCTGCTCGATGCAGTGGTGACCATCATCGGCCTGATCGTGTTGATCACCCGGTTCAAAGTCCACCCGTTCATTGCGCTGATCATCGCCGCAGGCTTTCTCGGCCTGACCTCGGGCATGCCCGTGGACAAGATCATCAAGGCCTTCCAGGACGGCTTCGGCGGGGTGCTCGGCTTTGTCGGGATTATCCTCGCGCTGGGTACGATGCTCGGCAAGATGATGGCCGATTCCGGCGGTGCCGATCAGATCGCGCAAACCCTGGTGCGGGCCTTCGGCAAGGAGAAGGTGCAGTGGGCAATGATGTTCGCCGCGTTCCTGGTGGGCATTCCGCTGTTCTTCGAGATCGGTTTTGTGTTGCTGATCCCGCTGGTGTTTATCGTCGCGCGCCGTACCGGTGTGTCGCTGATCAAGATCGGCATTCCGCTGCTGGCCGGCCTGTCGGCGGTGCACGGCCTGGTGCCACCGCACCCGGGCCCGCTGCTGGCGATCGGCGTGTTCGGTGCCGACATCGGCAAGACCATTCTCTACGGCCTGATCGTCGCGCTGCCTACGGCGATCATCGCCGGCCCGCTCTACGGTTCGTTTATCGCCAAGTACATCCCGGGCAACCCGTCCCAGGAACTGGTGGACCAACTGGCCAGTGAGCAACCGGAATCCAAGACCCTGCCGAGCTTCAGCATCACCCTGATCACCGTGCTGTTGCCGGTGTTCCTGATGCTGCTGAAAACCTTCGCCGACGTCGCCCTGCCGGACGGCCACGTGATCCGCAACTGGATGGACATGATTGGTCACCCGATCACCGCCTTGCTGCTGGCCTTGCTGTTGTCGCTGTACACCTTTGGCCATCGCCAGGGCATTGGCTCCAAGCAAATCCTCAAGCTGCTCGACGCCAGCCTGGCGCCGACGGCTGCGATCATCCTGATCATCGGTGCCGGTGGTGGCTTCAAGCAGATGCTGGTGACCAGCGGCGTGGGTGATGTGATCGGCCATATGGCGGTGACCGCGCAGATCAACCCGATCCTGCTGGCCTGGCTGGTGGCGGCGGTGATTCGTGTGGCTACCGGTTCTGCCACCGTGGCGACCATTACCGGTGCAGGCATTGTGGTGCCGGTGGTGGGGATGATCCCAGGGGTGAACCGCGAGTTGCTGGTATTGGCGACGGGGGCGGGCTCGCTGGTGCTGTCTCACGTCAACGATGCGGGGTTCTGGCTGGTGAAGCAGTACTTCAATATGACCGTGGCCGAGACGTTCAAGACCTGGACAGCGATGGAGACCATCCTGTCGGTAGTGGCGTTGGGCTTTATCATGTTGCTGTCACTGGTGGTCTAGGCGGTAAGTGATCGTTCCCACGCTCCGCGTGGGAACGCATCCTGTGACGCTCCGCGTCACAAGCGGACGCAGAGCGTCCAAGGCGGCATTCCCACGCAGAGCGTGGGAACGATCATTCCTGCCGTTGGATCGGGTCAGGCGTCAGCTTTCTTGACCAGCCCATCCGCCCGGAACATCGCCCGGATGCCCCGCACCGCCTGGCGAATCCGGTCCTGGTTTTCGATCAGTGCAAAGCGCACGTGGTCGTCACCATACTCACCAAAGCCAATCCCCGGCGACACACACACCTTCGCCTCAAGCAGCAGCTTCTTGGCAAACTCCAGCGAACCCATTGCGGCGTACGCCTCGGGGATCTTTGCCCAGACGTACATCGACGCCTTCGGGTTCTCCACCATCCAGCCCAGCTCATGCAGGCCTTTCACCAGCACGTTACGGCGCTGGCGGTACTGCTCGGCAATGTCTTTCACGCACTGCTGATCGCCTTCCAGCGCCGCAATCGCTGCGACTTGCAGCGGGGTGAAGGTGCCGTAGTCGTGGTAGCTCTTGATCCGCGCCAGGGCGTTGACCAGTTCCGGGTTGCCCACCATGAAACCAATGCGCCAGCCGGCCATGTTGTAGCTCTTGGACAGGGTGAAAAACTCCACCGCGATGTCCTTGGCGCCCGGCACTTGCATGATCGACGGAGCTTTCCAGCCGTCGTAGACGATGTCGGCGTAGGCCAGGTCATGCACCACCAGCACGTCGTACTGCTTGGCCAGGGCGATCACCCGTTCGAAGAAGTCCAGTTCCACGCACTGTGCGGTGGGGTTGGACGGGAAGCCGAGGATCATCATCTTCGGCTTGGGGATCGAGCCACGAATCGCACGTTCCAGCTCAGCGAAGAAGTCCACCCCCGGAATCAGCGGCACCGAACGCACCTGGGCGCCGGCAATCACGGCACCGTAGATGTGAATCGGGTAGCTGGGGTTGGGCACCAGCACCGTGTCGCCCTGGTCCAGGGTGGCCAGCATCAAGTGCGCCAGGCCTTCCTTGGAACCGATGGTCACGATGGCTTCGGTTTCCGGGTCGATGTCCACTTCGTAGCGGTCTTTGTACCAGCGCGAAATCGCCCGGCGCAGCCGCGGAATGCCTTTGGAAGTGGAGTAACCGTGGGTGTCTTCGCGTTGGGCGACGGTGACCATTTTTTCCACGATGTGCGGTGGCGTGGCGCCGTCCGGGTTACCCATGCTCAAGTCGATGATGTCTTCGCCGCGCCGACGCGCAGCCATCTTCAACTCGGCAGTGATATTGAACACGTAAGGGGGGAGTCGATCTATGCGCGCAAAGCGGCGCGGCGAACGGGGTTCGGCCATTGTTGCCTCGAAATACGTAAGCGCCCGGAACCGTCCGAGCGACGTCGGCCACTGCGGTGGCCTGCGGGGCAGACAATACGGTCGGTGATGGCCAATTGTCCAGATGCTGTGGGAAAAATTTCTGTTTGGAGTGCGACGGGGATATGCCCCTATACTCGACGCGGGTTTGTTCCCTCATAAGAAGGAGACTGTTCAGATGGATCAACAGACAAAACTGCCGTTACAGCCGCGCATGGAAGAGGGCAAGGCCCTGGTGATCGCGGGTGTGCAAGGGCGTTATTCAAAGGCCACGATTGGCGATATTCCCAAGTTGTGGGCGTTGTTCAACACCTGTTTCAAAGACATTAAAAAGCGCGTTGGCGGCGTGACCTACGGCGTGTGCCACAACGCCAAACACGGTGAATTCGACTACCTGGCGGGCATCGAGGTGCCGGCCAAGGGCGATGTACCGAGCAACTTCCAGTCGATTGAAATCCCGGCCCATCGCTATGCCGTGTTCCCGCATTTTGGCCCGGTGCAGGCGCTGGCGCAGACCTATGAACGCATCATGTTCGAATGGCTGCCGGCCTCCGGGTACAAGGTGGTCGGGGCTGATTTTGAGCGCTACAGCGCCGATTTCGATGTGGGTAAAGGCACGGGCTCCGTGGAAATCTGGATCCCGATCAACGCCGAATCCGCCTGACCGCGCCACCGGCAGGAGCGAGCACGTTCGCTCCTGCAATGGCCTCTCAATACAGCGTGGCCTTGACCCGCTCCGGCATCTCGCGGTCATAGGCTTCGGCGTCGAACGCCCCATCATTCAAGCGCTTGTGAAACGCCCCGGCGGAGGGCAGTGCCGAGCGATCCAGATGCTTTTCCGGGTTCCAGCAATCGGAGCGCACAAAGGCTTTGGAGCAATGGAAATATGCCGCCTCCACCTGCACCAGAATCACCGAACGGGCCGCTTTGCCATTTACCGCAAAGCTCTCCAGCAACTCAGGCTCGATGGAAATCTGCGCCCGGCCATTGACCCGCAACGTCTCGCCAATGCCCGGGATGATGAACAGCAACGCTATACGTGGGTCCACCACCAGATTGCGCAGGGTGTCGAGGCGGTTATTCCCCGGCCGATCCGGAATCGCCAACGTGCGCTCGTCGATGATTCGTACAAAACCTGGCACGTCGCCACGGGGCGAACCGTCGATGCCGTCCGGGCCGGATGAACTCACCACCACCAAGGGTGACGCGCGGACCATGGCCTGGTAATCCTCGTTGAGAAACGGGATTTCCTTGCGCACGGCCCGTTCGTGGGGCAGGCCGTAGAGGGATTCGAGTTGTTCCAGGGTTGTTAGCATCTTCACCAGCTCCTTATTGTTTAAAACACCCACGCCAACCGGCGCTCATACCCAATCCGCCCCTTATACGCCTCCCCGCTGTCCACCCAACCCTGCTGCAAATACAGCCCCATCGCCGCCACATTGTCCGTGTCCACCGACAGCTCCAGCGCCTTGATCTGCGGCCAAACCAGGCGCGCGGCGGCGGGGAGGGCTTGCAGGCAGGCTTTGCCAAACCCCAGGCCTTGCTGATGGCGATCGACTTGCAACGCATGCAGCGTGGCGCTGTGTTCATCCGCCCAATGGGGCAGGCAGGGTGGGCGTTTGAGCAGCAGGAAGGCCACGGGAATCTCGTCGGCGAGTAACGCAAAGCCTGCCACGCCAGGGTTCGGATTGACCAGCAGGGTGTTCAGCGCACAGTAGATATCGCCGGAAAAACCCAGTTGTTCGGGATGCACTTCCAGGGCGTTGAGTTGCTGTTGTTGCAGGGCAGTCAACGTCTGATAGGCGACGAGGCGGGTTTCCATCGGCGTAGCATCCGAAATCCTACAAAGAAGCGCGGATTTTAGCGGGTTTGCGGTAGTCGCAATTATTTTTTGCGGGACTGTCGATTGGCCCGGGGCTCAGTCGACTAAGGGTGTCTTCAGTGATTTTTCCCGCAAGGAGTATTGCCATGAGCACCGCAATCAGCAGCTTGATCGAACAATGGAAACAGGCGGTCACCGCCAAGGATGTCGAGAAGATTGTCAGCTTTTACGCCGACGATATCGTCGCGTTCGACGCCGTTAGCGCCCTGCAGTTCAAGGGCAAGGCCGCCTATCAGGCGCACTGGAAGGCGTGCATGGAGTTCTGCCCGGGCCCTGGGGTCTTTGACTTCCATGAGATGCGTATCGTCGCCGGCGATAACAGCGCCTTTGCCCACTGGCTCGCGCACTGTGGCGGCACCGGGCCCGACGGCGTACTCAAGACCTGCTGGATGCGCGTCAGCGCCGGCTACCAGCGCGTTGGCGGCGAGTGGAAAGTGGTGCATGAACATTGGTCGGCACCCTTCGACATGGAAACCGGCGCCGGTCTGTTCGACCTGAAACCTTGAGCGCCGCGAACTATAGTCAGTTGTCCGAAAACGGAGAATCCCATGAAATACCTCTGCCTGATCTATAGCAACGAACAGGTGCTGCACGATTCGCCCGACAGCCCCAAGGACCCGGAATGTTTCGCCTATGGCCAGTCCGTGCAGGCCAGCGGGCGCATGCTCGCCGCCGAGCCGCTGGAGTCGGTGAGCACCGCCACCACCGTGCGCATGCGCAATGGCAAGTTGTCGATCACCGACGGGCCGTTTGCCGAAACCAAGGAGCAGCTCGCCGGGTTTTACCTGATCGAAGCCAAGGACCTGAATGAAGCGATCCAGGTGGCCGGCGGCATACCGGCGGCTCGGGTCGGCAGTGTGGAAGTGCGCCCCGTGCGTGAATTGAATCTCTGATCACAACAATAAAACCCAGGAGGTTTCCCATGAGCATTCAACCCAAACCCGCCGAATTTGAACTGTCCATCAGTCGCTTGATCGATGCCCCTCGCAGCCGCGTGTTCCGCGCCTGGACCGAGCCGGCCTTGTTGCAGCAGTGGTGGGGCCCACACGGCATGACCACTCCCGAGTGCGAAATGGACCTTTGGGTGGGTGGGCAATTTCGCACGCTGATGCGCGCGCCGGACGGCAGCGAATACCCGACCCAGGGCGTATTCCTGGAGATTACCGCCCCCAGTCGGCTGGTGTTTACCGACGCCTTCACCCCCGGCTGGATCCCTTCGGGCCAGCCATTCATGACCGCCGAAGTCACCTTTGAAGACGTCGACGGCAAAACCCTCTATACCGCCCGCGCCATGCACTGGAGCGCCGAAACCAAGCAGGCCCACGAAGCCATGGGCTTTCACGAGGGCTGGGGACAGAGCCTCGACCGGCTGGTGACGCTGGTGACCGAAGGCCTGCGCGATTGACGGTGCAGGCCCGGGTTGAAGCGGTTTATCGCAGCGAATCGCGGCGCATCCTGGCGACCCTGATTCGCTTGCTTGGCGATTTCGACCTGGCTGAAGAAGCCTTGCACGAGGCGTTCTTCGTCGCAGTCGAGCGCTGGGGGCAGGACGGTGTGCCGGATAACCCCCGGGCCTGGCTGGTCTCGACCGGGCGCTTCAAGGCCATCGACCGTTTACGTCGCCAGGCGCGTTTTACCCCGTTGTTGCAGGCGCAAGCCGATGCGCTGGAAGCGGCAGACTGGAGCGTTGAAGACGTGGAAGACGACCGCCTGCGCCTGATCTTCACCTGCTGCCACCCGGCGCTGGCGGCGGATGCCCAGGCGGCGCTGACCTTGCGTGAGATCTGCGACCTCACCACCGAGGAAATCGCCCGGGCGTTTCTCGCCACGCCCACTAGCATCGCCCAGCGCATCGTGCGGGCCAAGGGCAAGATCCGCGAAGCGAAGATCCCCTATCAGGTGCCATCCCTGGCGGAGTTGCCCGAGCGCCTGGACAGTGTGCTGCGGGTGATTTACCTGGTGTTCAACGAAGGCTATTCAGCGTCCATGGGCGCCGACCTGACCCGTGAAGACCTGACCCGCGAAGCGATTCGCCTGGGCCGTTTGCTGATGGAGTTGTTGCCGGAACCGGAAGTGATGGGCTTGCTGGCGCTGATGTTGCTCCACGAGTCCCGGCGCCCGGCACGCACCTCGGCGGGCGGCGAATTGGTGCTGCTGGATGAGCAGGACCGTTCGCTGTGGGATGCGTCGTTGATTGCTGAAGGATGCGCCCTGGTGGAGAAATCCCTGACCACACGCCGCTTCGGGCCCTACAGCCTGCAGGCAGCGATTGCGGCGGTACACGCTGAAGCCGTGAGCGCCGATGAGACTGATTGGCCGCAGATCGTCGGGCTGTATGACGTGTTGCTTGGAGCGATGCCATCGCCGGTGATCGAGCTGAATCGCGCGGTGGCCGTTGCGATGCGCGATGGAGCGCAGGCCGGTTTGCAATTGGTGGACGGCATTCTGGCGCGGGGGGAGTTGGTGGACTATCACCTGGCGTACTCGGCGCGGGGCGAGTTTTGTCGGCGATTGGGCCGAGTGGAGGACGCGCGGCGAGCGTTTGAACGGGCGCTGGCATTGACCCAGCAAGTGCCCGAAAAGCGCTTTATCGAGCGGCGTCTGGCCGAACTCAAATAGTGCAGGCGCCGGAGATCCAAATGTGGGAGCGGGCTTGCTCGCGAATGCGGTGTGTCAGTCAACATTTCAGTGACTGATCCACCGCATTCGCGAGCAAGCCCGCTCCCACATTTGTTCGATGTTGTCTTGATGAATGAGTTACGGCTGCTGACGCGTCGCCGCCAACACGATCTCGCGAATGCACACATGCTGCGGCTGCTGGTAGGCATAGGCAATCGCCGAAGCCACATCATCGGCGCTCAGCACGGTGCCGCCCATGTCCTGTTTCCACGCCTGGTAGCCGGTCTTGATGGCTTCGTCGGTGGTGTGGCTCAGCAATTCGGTTTCCACCGCGCCCGGCGCAATGGTGATCACGCGCACGTTGTGTGGCGACATTTCTTCCCGCAGGTTTTCCGAAATTCCATGCACGGCGAACTTGGTGCCTACATAGGCGACGTGGTTGGGGAAGGTCTTGCGCCCGGCCACCGAGCTGACGTTGATGATGGTGCCACCCTTGCGCTCGACCATGCTGCCGGCCACCGCATGGATGCCGTTCAGCAGGCCCTTTACGTTGACGTCGAGCATCTGCTCCCACTGTGCCGGGTCCTGTTCGCTGACCGCGCCCAGCAGCATCACGCCGGCATTGTTGATGAGTGCATCGGCCGGGCCGAATTGCGCTTCGGCTTCTTTCACCGCCGCCACCAGCGCAGCGCGGTCGGTGATGTCGACACCGCGGCTCAAGGTGTTCGGCAACTCCAGCGCATTCAGCCGGTCGACGCGGCGGGCCAGCAGCAACAGCGGGTGGCCGGCGGCCGACAGCAAGCGCGCGGTGGCTTCGCCAATGCCCGAACTGGCGCCGGTGATGATGATCAATGGCTTGCTCATGGTGGAACTCCTGAAATAAGAAAAACAAATAACTGAACGTGGCGCGCAGTATATTTAGCCCTCGGTTGGCTGAAAAATGCCTTATTCCTCTGTCTGTCATCGGTATTAACTATGGATGTGCGTCATCTCAAGGCGTTTCTCGCGGTATTCGAGGAACGCAATATCACCGCCGCCGCCCAGCGCCTGTTCATCAGCCAGCCGACGTTGTCGGTGACCATCAAGCAACTGGAAGAAGAGCTGGGCGTGGCGCTGTTTCTGCGCCAGCCTCGTGGGGTTGAGGTCAGTGACGAGGCGCGGGTGCTGTACCCGCAAGCCCGGCGCATGGTGGCCGAGGCCGACGCATTGAGCCGCTTGTTTCGCGGGCGCGAAAACCGCATCGCCCTGGAACTGGGTGTGGAAGGCGATATTGCCGACAGCCAGATCGAAACTTTCCTGCGCATGGCGCACCAGGGCCTGCCGGGTTTGCTGCTGACCTTGCAGGAAGGCTGCGAAGGAGAAGGGCGCCTGGCGGTAGAGGAAATGTGCTGCGAGGACGAATTGTTCCTGCCGCTTTGGGAAGAGTCCTACGTGATGGCACTGCCGATTGCGCACCCGATGGCGGCGGGCGGCAAGGAGCAGGCCTGGGCACCGATCGAAGACTGGATCACCTGCCCGCAGCATGATTCCCACCAACGGCTGATGGCCTTGTACGGCCGCTCGCCCCAGGCAGTAGCCGGGCATGCCGGTTCGTTGACCCAGGCATTGCACATGGTGGCGGCCGGTGTCGGCGTGGCGATGTTGCCGCAGTCGCTGGCGGCGGAGCGGGCCGGGGTGGTGATTCGCCCTTGGCACCTGCCGGCACCGACGCGCCGGGTGGGGTTGTGCTTTGCCGCCCAGGCCCTGGAGTTGCCGGCGTTGCGGGCCTTGCATGAGTATTTCCAGAACAACCGCCCGCCGCAGATTGAAGCCGCCTGACGGCGCCTTTGAATTCACCGCAAATTCAATGTAGGAGCTGGCTTGCCTGCGATAGCGGTGGTAACTGACACACCGCTATCGCAGGCAAGCCAGCTCCCACATTTGATCTTCATTGTTGCGAATAGTGTGTTCCGGCGTTATTCCAGCATCTTGCCCAGCAGCCAACTGCCGGCCGGGCCGGGCGGATGCTGGCGTGACCACAACGCGTCCACCGCCACCGAGCGCGGCCAGCCCCGGGCCTTGATTTCACACAGATGGCCGCCGCCAAACCGCTCCACCAGCCAGCGCGGCAGCGGTGCCCAGCCAAAACCCAGCTGCGCCATTTCCATCAGCATCAGGTAACTGGGCGCTGACCACACTCGGCCCAGGCCGCGGGTTTCATTCGGGTTGATGATGCTCGCCAGGCGCAGTTCGCGGTGTTGTTCCAGGGTGTGCTGGTCGATGTCCGCAAGGTTCGCCAGCGGATGTCTGGGTGAGACAAACAGCGCGATTTCCGTGCGCTCTTCCACGGTGGTGCTGGTGAGGTCCGGCGGGTAAACCTCCTGCATCTCGATAAACGCAATCTGCGCCCGGCCACTTTGCACCAGGGCGATCAAGTCCTCGCATTCGGCGATCAGGCATTCCAGCTCCAGGTCCGGGTAGCGCTGTTCGAAGGCGCTGAGGGCGGTTTCGAAACGGTCCGACTGGTACGTATCGGACATCGCGATACTCAGCTTCGGCTCCAACCCCTGGGATAACTGACTGGCCGCCAACTCCAGGCGGCTGCTGGCTTCCAACACCTGCTCGGCGCGTTGCAGCAGCACATGCCCGGCCGGGGTCAGCGTCGGCTTGCGGCTGCTGCGATCAAACAGCACCACATCCAGGTCAATCTCCAGGCTGGCCACCGCCGCGCTGACGGTGGACTGGCTCTTGCCCAACTTGCGCGCCGCCGCTGAAAACGAACCGTGGGTCGCCGCCTGCACAAACGCCTGAAGCACTTCGTGGGATGCCATGACTATCGCCTTGATCGATGGTTACTGGTTATGAAGTATCGAGTCAAAGGGTAATGATGGCAACCATCGTCACTCACGGAGAACGGGTCATGACACCCACCAAGTCGATTACTGAACGCGTTTGGCAGGCCATTGGTTTTGAAGGATTGGCCTTGTTGATCTGTACACCGCTGCTGGCGTGGATCATGGATAAACCGGCCCTGGAGATGGGCGTCGTGACCTTGGCCATCAGCCTTATGGCACTGGCCTGGAACGTGATTTTCAACGGCCTGTTCGACCGTCTCAAGGCGCGCCTGCAACTGTCCGGCGGGGTGTGGACCCGCGTGGTGCATGCGTTGATGTTTGAAGGCGGGCTGGTGGCGATCTGTGTGCCGTTGATTGCCTGGTGGCTGAACATCAGCCTGATGCAGGCGTTTATCCTCGACATCGGCGTGTTGTTGTTTTTCCTGCCGTACACCTATGTGTATCACTGGGCGTATGACGCTGTGCGGGAGCGGATCATGCAGAAACGGATGCGCACCGCGTAGGAGTCCGGCTTGCCGGCGATGGCGATTTTGGATACGTCATCGCCGGCAAGCCAGCCCCTACAGGGGTTGTAGGGCGGCCACAAAATCGAGGAATGCCCGCACCTTGGCCGCCGGCAAATGCCGCGACGGGTAGAAGGCATACAACGGGAAACGCTCGTCGGGCCAGTCGGGAAACAACTCGATCAACGCGCCGGATTCCAGCGCCGGTGCCAGCCCAAGGTCGAGCATTTGCGCCACGGCATGGCCGTGTTCGCACACGCTGTACAAGGTCCCTGCATCGTTGACCACCAGCCGCCCGCTGGTGGCGATGTTGACCTGCTCGCCCGGCCGGTGGAATTCCCAGCCAAACGGCCGGCCGGTCTGGGAGTCGCGAAAGTCGATGCACACGTGCTGGCCGTCTTCCAGGTCCTTGGGGTGTGAAGGGCGACCATGCTGCTCGAGATAAGCTGGCGAGGCCAACGTCAGCACCCGCACTTCCATCAGCTTGCGGGCGATCAGCGAGGACGATTGCGGAATGCCAAAACGGATGGCCAGGTCAAAGCCATCCGCCACCAGGTCCCCGAGTTGATCCCGCGTGTGCAGGTCCAACTGCAGCTGCGGGTATTGGCTCATGAATTCACCCAGCACCGGCCCCAGCACCAGCCGCGAAAAGTACGGGTCGATGTTCACCCGCAACCGCCCGCGCACCGTCAGGGCGCTGTCGGCCGCCGAGCTGGCGGCATCTTCCAGGCCGGCCAGCAGCGGGGCGATTTCCTGGTAGAAACGCCGGCCCTCGTCGGTCAATTGCACCGAGCGGGTGGTGCGGTCGAACAGGCGGATGCCCAAGCGTTTTTCCAGCCGCGAAATAGCCCGGCTGACCCCCGAAGGCGTCATCTCCAGGCTGTCGGCGGCGCGGGCGAAACTGCCGCTGTCGACCACGGCGGCCAGTACGCCCATGCCACCGGCCAGTCCTGGATCAAAACTCATGGGTGATTGCCTGTCAGGTATCCGAAAGCATTGATGCTAGCGGAGAATCCGAGCGCGTTACAGAAACATCCCGCCCGAGGCCTCGACCCGTTGCCCGGTGATCCAGTTGCTGCCGTCGGCCAGCAGGGTGGAAATCGCCCCGCCGATATCATCCGGCAAGCCTGCGCGACCGAGGGCGGTGTTGTTGGCGACCATCGCGTTCACGTCCGGATTGTCGCGCACCACGCCGCCGCTGAAGTCGGTGGCAATCGCGCCGGGGGCCAGGGTGTTGACGGTGATGCCACGGGCACCCAGTTCCTTGGCCTGGTAGCGGGTCAGCACTTCCACCGCGCCTTTCATCGAGGCGTAGGCCGAATAACCCGGCAGGCTGAAGCGCGCGAGGCCGCTGGAGATATTGATGATGCGGCCACCGTCACTGATCAGCGGCAGCAGTTTCTGGGTCAGGAAAAACGGGCCCTTGAAGTGGATCGCCACCAGTTGGTCGAACTGCGCTTCGGTGGTGTCGGCGAAGCTGGCGTGGGCGCCGATCCCGGCGTTGTTGATCAGGAAGTTGAAGTGCGCCTGGCCGAACACGTCCTTCAATACCGAGCCGACCTGGGCGGTGAACGCCTCGAAGGTGGAACTCTGGCTGACGTCCAGTTGCAGCATGGCCGCCTTGCCGCCCAGCGCTTCGACTTGGGCGACCACGGCCTGGGCTTCGTCCGCCGCGCTGTTGTAGGTACCGATAATGTCGACGCCTTGTGCCGCCAGGTGCAGCGCAGCGCTTTTGCCCAGGCCGCGGCTGGCGCCGGTGATGAGTGCGATTTTACGGGTCATGGTGAAGTCCTCGGGGCGTGTGATGGTTCGTGGGACTGAGTGTATTTGTCCGGCCATAACGTGATAAACAGAGCTATGCCGGAATCACTGGCCGGATAAGGCGAACAATCCCATGAACAAACTAGAGTTGCTGCGTACCTTCGTGCGCGTTGCCGAACTGTCGAGTTTCACCCAGGCGGGCGAGAGCCTGGGCTTGCCGCGCTCCACGGTTTCCGAGCATGTGCAGGCGCTGGAAGAGTTGCTGGGCGCGCGCCTGTTGCAGCGCACCACGCGCAAGGTTCAGGCGACCCAGGACGGGCGCGTGCTGTATGAGCGCAGCAAGGATTTGCTGTCGCACATGGAAGAGCTGGAAGGCTTGTTTCGCCAGGATGAAGCGCAGCTGGCGGGGCGCATTCGGGTGGACATGCCCAATGTCATGGCCCGGGAATTGATCCTGCCGCGCCTGCCCGAGTTCATGGACCTGCACCCGCTGATCGAGCTGGAAATCAGCAGCACCGACCGCCAGGTTGATTTGCTGGCGGAAGGTTTCGACTGCGTCTTGCGCGTCGGTGCGCAGCCGGACCAGTCGGTGGTAGCCCGCTTGTTGTGCAGCATGCCGATGATCAACTGCGCCAGTGCTGCGTACCTGAAGCGTTACGGCGTACCCAGGACGCTCGCTGATTTGGCTCACCATCAGTTGGTGCATTACGTACGCCCGCTGGGCTCACGTTCCCCAGGGTTTGAATACGTACAAGGCAACAAGGTGCAGCGGATTTCCATGGCCGGGCGCGTCACGGTCAACAGCACCGACGCTTACCGGGCGGCGTGCATCGGTGGCTTTGGCCTGACCCAGGTGCCCGCCCTGGGCATTCACGATCAACTGGCCAGCGGCGAGTTGGTGGCGGTGCTGGCGGACTATCCGGCGCCGGCACTGGACGTGTCCCTGCTGTACGCAGGCCAACGGCATTTGCCGCTGCGGGTGCGGGTGTTCATGGATTGGCTGGCCGCCACCTTGCAGGCTGCTTTCAACGCCGGGCAGACAACTGCTGCGGCGCCAGGAATGCATCATGGAAGTAATCCCGAAACGCCTGCATCGCCGGCGTGAAATCGCGCTCGCGGTGCCAGGCCAGGCCGACGCTCATGGGCGTGACCTTGTCGGTGACGCTCACGGTTTCGATGCGTTTGCCTTCCAGTGACCACGGGCGATGCACCAGGTCTGACAAGATCGCCACGCCGCTGCCGTTGGCGACCATGCTGCGCACTGCCTCTACCGAACTGGTGCGCAGCCGCACCGTGGGGGTTTGCCCGGCCTGTTCCCAGTAGCGCATGGCGCTTTGTTCGGCTTCGTCGACGGTGAGGAAAATGTACGGCTCCCTGGCCACATCGGCGAGGCTCACGGCGGGGCGTTCGCACAACGGGTGATGGCTGGGCAGCCACAGGCGGCGTTCGGAGTTGAAGAGGATTTCCGAGACGATATCGGCGTGGGTGAGGTTGGCGGTGAGCACCACGGCCATGTCGAACTGGCCGTTGAGCAGGCCGTGTTCGATGGCCTGGCGTTCCTGTTCGAACACCTCGATGGTCACGTCCGGGTGCCAGTGTTCCATGCGCTGCAAGTGGTGCGGCAGGAAGTAACCGAGCACGGTGTAGCTGGCGGCCACCCGCAATACGCCGCTGGCGCGGTAGTCCGGCAGCGGGCTGTTCAGGGCATCGTCGACGCTGCGCACAATCACATACGCCCGGTTGAGGAAATGCCGCCCGGCGTCGGTCAGGCTCATGCCCTGGGCCGAGCGCACGAATAGCTGCGCACCGAGCATCGCTTCCAGCTCCTTGATCGCGGTGGTCACTGCGGATTGGGAGATGTTCAGGTGAATCGCCGCCTGGGAGATCTGGCCGATTTCGGCGGTGGCGACGAAGTAGCGGATTTGACGCAGGGTCAGGGACATTGGTTTCTCCGCTCGTTCCCACGCTCTGCGTGGGAATGCATCCTGTGACGCTCCGCGTCACGATTTCAAGGGCGGACGCAGAGCGTCCAGGGCGGCATTCCCACGCGGAGCGTGGGAACGATCAGTATCGGGTATCTGATTTTCAGAAGATGGGCCATCTGATAATAGATCTTCCCAAGGGGTCAAGGGGCAGCCTAATTTCCATCGCAAGAACTTCAACGGAGCGACCCCGATGCAGGCAGTGGATTTCAATTCGGACATGGGCGAAGGCTTCGGCCCCTGGACCATCGGCGATGGCGTCGACAGTGAACTGATGGCCTACATCAGCTCGGCCAACATCGCCACCGGCTTTCATGCCGGCGACCCGGGCACCATGCGCCGCACCGTCGAGCGCGCCAAGCAACTGGGTGTGGCGATTGGCGCGCACCCGGGCTTTCGTGACCTCGTCGGTTTCGGCCGACGCCATATCAACGCCCCGGCCCAGGAGCTGGTGGACGACATGCTCTATCAACTCGGCGCCCTGCGGGAAATCGCCCGGGTGCAGGGCCTCACGCTGCAACACATCAAGCCCCACGGCGCGCTGTATATGCACCTGGCGCGGGATGAAGAAGCGGCGCGGTTGCTCGTGGAAAACCTGCAACGGCTGGAGCCCACGCTGCTGCTGTATTGCATGCCGAATTCGGTGATCTGGCGTATCGCCAAGGAACTCGGCCAGCCGGTGGTGCGGGAGTTTTATGCCGACCGTGAGTACGATCTCACCGGCTCCATCGTGTTTACCCGCAATGTGCGGGCGCTGGATCCGGCAACGGTTGCGGCGCGTGTCCTGCGTGCCTGCCAGACCGGCCTGGTGCGCACGGTTGAAGGCGAAGACCTGTTTATCGAATTCGATTCCATTTGCCTGCACAGCGACACCCCCGGCGCCCTTGAACTGGTGGAAGCCACCCGTGAAGCGCTGGATCAGGCGGGCATCGAAGTACGCACACCCCGCTGACCGACACCGGTGCCCAGACACCGGGTCTGACTGATTTTTTGCCTGCCTTTCTACAATGATTCCAAGAGGAACAGACATGGCTGAATCTTCCCCGATCCGCTACAGCTTTGGCGGTGATGAACACCTGTTTGCCGAGGTCAGCGAGAGCATGTCCCTGGAGGCTTTCTTCAAGGGCATGGCCGTCACCCGCGCGGTGGAACGCTTGGCCCTGGACGGTGTGCTGGACGTCTGCCTGGCAAACGCCTCGTTCCAGATTCGCTTCGACCCGGACCGCATCGCGCCCCACGTGTTGCTCGACGCGGTACAAAGCGCCGAAGCCCAGGCCGTGGCCGAACGTACCTTGCACACCCGCATCATCGAAATCCCGGTGCTGTACAACGACCCCTGGACCCATGACACCCTGATGCGCTTTCGCGACCGTCATCAGGACCCGACCGGTACCGACCTGGAATACGCAGCGCGGATCAACGGCCTGGCGGATGTGGACGCGTTTATCGCGGCCCACAGTGGCGCGCCGTGGTTTGTCTCGATGGTGGGGTTTGTGGCGGGCTTGCCGTTCATGTTCCAGATGGTGGAACGCGAGCGGCAGTTGCAGGTGCCCAAGTACCTGCGCCCACGCACCGACACGCCGAAATTGACCCTCGGCCACGGCGGCTGCTTTGGCTGTATCTATTCGGTACGCGGCGCCGGCGGTTACCAGATGTTCGGCGTCACCCCGGCGCCGATCTACGACCCGCAACAGCAACTGGCTTACCTGAAAGAGCACATGGTGTTCTTCCGCCCCGGCGACATCGTGCAGTTCAAACCCATGGACCGCGACGCCTATGACCTGGCCGTGGCAGAAGTGGACGCAGGGCGCTTCGACCTGCGCATCCGCCCGGTGGAGTTTTCCCTCGACGCCTTTCTCGCCGACCCCATCGGCTACCCGAAAACCTTGCAGGAGGCGCTGGCATGATCAAGGTACTCAAACCCGGCCTCGCCACCTCCGTGCAGGATCTTGGCCGCGAAGGTTATTACCACCTCGGCATCCCGCCATCCGGCGCCCTGGACCAATACGCGTTGAGCGCGGCCAACCACCTGGTGGGCAACCCCATCGGCGCTGCCGGGCTGGAATGCACGTTGATCGGGCCGGAGCTGGAGTTTCAGCAGGATGCCCTGGTGGCGTTGTGCGGGGCGCTGATGTCGCCGCGCCTGGACGGCGTAGTGGTGCATCAGGACACCGCGTTTGAAGTGCGGGCCGGGCAAGTGCTGCGCTTTGAATTTCCCAGGGCCGGCGCGCGGACTTACCTGGCGGTGGCCGGTGGCATCGATGTGCCGCTGGTGTTGGGCAGTCGCTCGACTTACACCCTCGGCGCATTGGGCGGGTTTCAGGGGCGGCGGCTGGTGGAGGGTGATGAACTGCCCGTGGGCGAAGCCAGCGGCAAAGGCCGGGCGGGGAACAGTTTGCCCATGGCGTTGCGCCAATCGGTGGGTGGGGACGTGACCCTGCGGGTGGTGCCGGGGCTGTATTACGAGCGACTGACGCCCGCCGCCAAAAGCAGCTTTTTTGCCGAGCCCTGGACGGTGGGGTCGGAGGCCGACCGCATCGGCTATCGCTTCAAGGGCGGCAATGCCTTGAGCTTTCAGCCACGGGAACAACCGTTTGGCGCCGGGTCCGATCCGTCGAACATCGTCGACAGTTGCTACCCCATCGGCTCGATCCAGGTGCCGGCGGGCCTGGAGCCTATTGTGCTGCACCGGGACGCGGTGTCGGGCGGGGGCTACGCGATGATTGGCACGGTGATCAGTGCCGACCTGGATCTGATCGGGCAGATGCAACCGAACCAGCGGGCGGGGTTTGTGGCGGTGACGCTGGAGGAAGCGTTGGAGGCGCGGCGGGTGTACAAGAAGCGGTTGAAGCTGATGGGTGGGTTGTTTAGCACCTGAACTCACCACTGAACCCAATGTGGGAGCGGGCTTGCTCGCGAAAGCGGAGTGTCAGTCAATAAGTCTGTGACTGAGCCACCGCATTCGCGAGCAAGCCCGCTCCCACATTTTTATCGGGTTGTGTCAGAACAATTGGGTGAATAGCCAGTACAGGCTACCCGATAACAGAATCGCCGCCGGCAAGGTCAGCACCCAGGCCATCAGCAAGTTGCGGATGGTCTTCATCTGCAAGCCACCGCCGTTCGCCACCATGGTCCCGGCCACACCCGACGACAACACATGGGTGGTGGACACCGGCAAGCCATACATGTCTGCCGCGCCGATGGTCAGCATCGCCACCATCTCGGCGGATGCGCCCTGGGCGTAGGTCAGGTGAGTCTTGCCGATCTTCTCGCCCACGGTCACCACGATACGTTTCCAGCCGACCATGGTGCCGAGCCCGAGGGCGATGGCCACGGCGATCTTGACCCACAGCGGGATAAATCGTGTGGCGTTGTCGATCTGTTGCTTGAACAGTTGCAGCTTGTTCTGGGTGTCGGCATCGAAGTTACCGACCTTGCCCTTGTCCATCAGGCGGATGGTTTCGCTGGTCAGGTACATGTCGTTACGCACGTTGCCCACGGCCTCGGCCGGTACGGCGGCCAGGGAGCCGTAGCTCTTCACTTCCTCACCGATATGCCCGGTGATGGCCGCCAGGGCGGGCACCAGTTCCGGGGTGGCTTCCTTGGTGCGTACGTAGGTCGACAAGGTGCCGCGAGAGTCGGCGGGGGCCAGTTGCGGCGCCGCTTTTACCAGGGCGGCCTGGGTGACTTCGGCCACCGCGGCAAACTGCAACGACTCACCGGCCGGCATGGTGCGGTTCAACGCGTAGGCCATCGGCAGGGTGCCCACCAGGATCAACATGATCAGGCCCATGCCCTTCTGGCCATCGTTGGAACCATGGGCAAACGACACGCCGGTGCAGGTGGCGATCAGCATGCCGCGAATCCACCACGGCGGCGGGGTGTCGCCTTTCGGCGCTTTGTACAGCGAGCGATTTTTCACGAAGGCCCGCAGCGCCAGCAACAGCAGGGCGGCGAAGGCGAAGCCGATCAGCGGCGACAGCAGCAACGCATAACCGATCTTGATCGCCTGGCCCCAGTCCACACCGCTGGTGCCGTCGCGGCCATGCATCAGTGCGTTGGCCACGCCCACGCCGATGATCGAGCCGATCAAGGTGTGGGACGACGACGCCGGCAACCCCAGCCACCAGGTGCCGAGGTTCCACAGGATCGCGGCGATCAACAGCGCGAAGATCATCGCAAAGCCGGCGGAGGAGCCGACCTGCAAAATCAGCTCTACCGGCAGCAGGGCGATGATGCCGAACGCCACCGCGCCGCTGGATAGCAGCACGCCGAGGAAGTTGAAAAAGCCCGACCACACCACCGCGAAATGCGGTGGCAATGAGTTGGTGTAAATCACCGTGGCCACCGCGTTGGCGGTGTCGTGAAAGCCGTTGACGAACTCGAAGCCCAGGGCGATCAACAGCGCCACGCCCAGCAGCAGGAACGGCGTCCAAGTGGTGACCACCGTGCCCAGCTCGTGCATGTCGTGCATCAGGCTGTAGGCGGTGAACAACAGGCCCATGGCGAGTACGGCGAAGAAAATGATCACCGTCACCAGGCCCGGTTTTTTGTCCAGGCGCGGTTTGGGATCGTTGGTGACGGAGGCGGTGGAGGCGGTCAGCGAAGGGGTTGCCATGCCGGAACATCCAGTGTTGAGGGAGGATATCCGTCATGATCGTTGCAGAATGTTACAGAGATGCTGCGGTAAATCAGTGTTTAGGGAATTGAAGTTGCCGCCGGTCTATAAAACACCGCCGATAAAATGTGGGAGCTGGCTTGCCTGCGATAGCGGTGTATCAGTCACCACCGCTATCGCAGGCAAGCCAGCTCCCACACTTGATCGCATTTCAAATCAATAATCCTTGCGCTTGCGAAATGCCCAGCGTCCGGCAATCAGGGTGAATGTCGCCACCAGCGCCACCAGAATCCAGAAGCCTTCCGGGTCTGTGGAGAGCGGCACGCCACCAACGTTCATGCCAAAAAAACCGGCAATGATGTTGATCGGCAACGCCAGCACCGTGACCACGGTCAGGGTGAACAACGTGCGGTTGCTCTGTTCGTTGAGGTTGGCGGCGATCTCTTCCTGCAGCAGCTTGATGCGCTCACCCAACGCCATCAGGTCGTTGATGATCAGCGCAAACTCCTCGGTGGATTTGCGCAGCTCTTTCACGTCTTCCTTCTGCAACCACTGGGGCGGGCGATTGAGCAGCCGCAGCAACGAGCCCGGCTCCAGCGCCAGCAACCGTTGCAGGCGCACCAGCACCCGGCGCGCGGCACCCAGTTCGGCGCGGTTGGTGGACAGGCGTGACGACAGCAACTGGTCCTCGATCTGGTCGACGCTGAGGCTGGTCTTGCGCACGATCTGTGTCAGCACCTCGCCCTGGTCCCGCAGCAAATGCACCAGCAGTTCCAGCGGCGAGCGAAAGTGTTCACCGGCCTTAACCGACGAGCGCAGCTTGTCCACCGAATGCAGCGGTTGCAGGCGCGCGCTGATCAGCAGCCGACTGCGGGCGCACACCCACAAGGTGGAAATGTCTGAAGACACCATGCTGCTGAAGTTGAAGACCACGTCGTTGACCACCGCCAGCAAGGCCGAGTCCACGTGTTCGATGCGGGTGGAGCGTGAGCCTTCGTGCAAGGCTTCGAAGAATTCTTCCGGCAGGTTCAGGTGCGCCTGCATCCAGCGCTCACAGGCGGCGTGGGCCAGGTTCAAATGCAGCCACAGAAATTCGTCGGGGTCTCCGGGCTGCTGCAAGGCCGCAAGGGCAGTGGCTGAATCAATCTGTTCGCCCTTTTCACCGGGGCGGAAACGAAAACCGTAGAGCAAGCCAAACAGGTCGGAGTCCTGGTGGCTGTGGTCGATGCTGTGGTTCATGGAGGCTCGCAGGGAAAGTGCCTGTAGGAAATTTCACAGGTTCACTTGAGCGCATCATGGCAACAGGATTTGACGGTTTTGTGACGGTTTGAGGTGGCCGTCAATCGCCTGTGGGCAAGCTGAAGCTGAACACCGTGCCGTCCTGCTCGCTGGAAGACACTTCCAGCCGCCCGCCATGGGCGTCGGCAATCTGTTTGACGATGTACAACCCCAGGCCCAACCCGGCCTGGGGCAGGGCGCCCGTCGGTCGGGAGTAGGGCTGGAACAGCAGCGGCATGGCTTGCTCACTGATCAGCCCAAGGTTTTTCACCGTTAACTCAAACGTGCCGGCGTTGACCTGCGCACTGACTTCAACCGGCCCTTGCGGATTGCCGTGGCTGATGGCGTTGGCGACCAGGTTGGAGAGCAATTGCGCGAGCCGCTCGCGGTCGCCTTTCACACCCTTGAGATTGCCGATGCGGGCGTGAATCAGCCGCTTTGGATGGACGTGCTGCACCTCTTCCACCACATGCTGCAAAGTGTCTTCAAGCCCAGTGCATTCACTGATGTTGACCGGGATGCCGCTGCCCATTCGCCCGCGGGCAAAGTCCAGTACGTCCTCCACCAGTTGCGAGGCCCGGCGGCCGCTGGCCAGCATGTGCCGCACCAGGGTGTCGGTGGCCGGGTCCGGGTGTTTGCGCAGCAGGCGTTCGGCGCCGACGTTGATGGCGAACAGCGGGTTGCGCAGGTCGTGGCCGAGCACGGCGATGAATTGTTCGCGCAGTTCGGCGGTTTCCCGCTCCTGCTGCAGGTCGGCTTCGGTCTGCTGGAGGCTTTCTTCGGCTTCGATCTGCAGCGACAGCACCCGGGCAAACGACTCCATGGTCGACTGGATGGTGCTGCTGCGCAGTTGCGCCGGGTTCGGGTCCAGGGCACAGATGGTTCCGAAGAAACGCCCGTCGGTGCGGAACACCGGCACCGAGATGTAGCTTTCAAAGTGGTAGATGCGCGGCGTGTGGTGGTCGCGGTACAGCGGGTCTTCGCTGGCTTTGTCGATCACGATCGAGACGTGGGAGTCGCGTATTTCGTGGCACAGGGTGGTGGTCAGGTCCAGCTCGCCACCCACGGGCAGGCCAAAGTCCAGTTGGTCGCGCACAGCGCAGGCGGTCCATGAATCATCGGTGACCCGTGCCACGGCCGCAAAACGCAAGCCGGTCATCTCGCTGACTACCTGGAGAATCGCCGGGACGGCGCTGATTCTGCCAATGGTGGCAATGTCGACGGCTTTTTGCCCCATGGCGAACGGTTCCGGTCCTGATGCTGCTGGCGTTGTGCCTTGGCTGATGGTTGGGATTCTAGCGAGCTTGGCGGCGTAAGGTACAAATTCGTTCACGCTAATTAGACTAATTGCTCTTCTGGGCGACGAGCGCGCATAAAAAAGCCGCGCGGCCCGAAGGCGGCGCGGCGTTTTTGCGGTTCAACTCAAGTGTCTTGCTTGTTTTCCAGGACTTCGCCGGTCTTGGCATCCAGCTTCACGTCCCACTTCACGTTGCTGGTGTCACGCAGTTCGGTCTCGTAGACCAGGCGGCCGGCGTTGTCTTCCAGTTCGGTGTCAACGATGGTGGCGCCTTTGTGCTGGGCCACGGCCTTGGCGTTGAGCTTTTCAAAATCCATCACGGCACCGGACTTGAGCAGGCTCGGAATCTGGTCCGGGCGAACATCGGCCTGGACCAAACCGGCGGTAAGGGTCAAGGCGGCAGCGGCGAACAGAGCGGTCAGGTTTTTCATGGTGTGATCCTTTGGGGTGAGCTGTTTAAGTGGGATCAGGTTAACCAGCGCAACTTAACTCACCCTTAAGATTGCGCCGTTTGTTCAATCGGCGGCGAGTGCGGGGTTTCATGCTGGCGTCTCACTTACGGGAGGCACAGATGAAACAGTTAATGGCCTGGGTGTATGCGCCCTTGTTCTGGGCGGGGTTTATCGGGTGGGCGCTGTGGCTGGTGCAGAGGGATGCGCTGCAGTGGCTGGGGCTGGTATTTGTTCTGGCGGTGGCGGTGTCGTTTATCGCCGAGTGGTGGTTGCCCTATGAGCCGCAGTGGAATCGCAACCAGGGTGATCGTCGTCGCGACTTAATTCACGCGTTGGTCAATGAGGGCCTCAATGCGGCGGGCTTGTTGATCTTGCCGGTGCTGACCGCGCTGTTGGCCGTCGACGGTGTATGGCCGCGGGCGTGGCCGCTCTGGGCGCAATTGCTGCTGGCGATCTTCATTGCCGATGCGGGCATCACCCTGATGCATTACGCCAGCCACCGAGTCGCTGCCTTGTGGCGCCTGCACGCGGTGCACCACAGCGTGCAACGGCTGTATGGCTTCAATGGCTTGATGAAGCATCCGTTGCACCAGATGCTGGAAGCCACGGCCGGGTTGACGCCGTTGATCCTGCTGGGCATTCCCACGGAGGTGGCGCTGCTGCTGGCCCTGGCGATTGCCGTGCAGCTGCTGTTGCAGCATTCCAATGTCGACATGCGCCTGGGGCCGCTGCGCTGGGTGTTCGCCTGGGCGCCGGTGCATCGTTTTCATCACATGAAATATGGCCGGGCTGGGGATGTGAATTTCGGCTTGTTTTTCAATCTGTGGGATTGGCTCTTGGGCACGGCGTTTTACAGCCATGACTATCGAATGGGGCAGGGCGACTTGGGGATTGGCAGCCGGCCGGATTTTCCGCGGGAGTATGTGGCGCAGTTGCGCGACCCGTTCAGGACGGTGCAATTGAGCAAGGAGCCGCCGGTTCCCGCGGGTCTAGTCGAGGATTCGTACGTGCAGGTTGCGCAACGACGCCCCGGCCGTGACGCCAAATAGTTGTTTCATGGTCCGGGAAAAATGCGCCGAATCGGCGAACCCGGCGCCATGGGCTGCCTCGGTCAGGGTGCTACCGCCGAGCGCCAGTCCCAGCGCCACTCGCAAGCGCCGCCACAACACCAGGCGACGTACCGGCAAACCCAGTTGGTTGGCGAACAAACGTTCCAGCTGGCTTAACGAAACATGCGCCGCCTGTGCCAGGGCTTGGGCCGAGACCTTGCCACTCAGTTGCTGATCCAGCGCCGACAGCGCGCGCTCCACCCTGGCATCTTCCAGTGCGCGTCTCGGCAATTGGCGCAGCGTGCGCTCGAGTGCTTCCAGGGACCGTTCACTGTCGGCCAGGGCGGCCTGCAAGGGGGCGATATCAAATACGCCGGGTTCGGCATACACCATCAATACCTCACCGTGGGTTTGGAGGATGGCGTGGGGCATTCTGGATGGGATAAACAGGCGATGGGCCGTGATGGCACGGCCATCGAGGCTGGCCGTGACCGGCCCGCCCGCGGAGAACATCAGCTGATGGGCATAGTGTGCGTGGGGCGCGGTGCGCCCCGGTATGCCCTGGATCAGCCCGTAGTCAGGCCCCAGCCACAGGCGACCTGACCATTCGGGGCTCACTCAGTAACCGTTGTCCTGCAGCAGGTCGGCCACACTCGAGGACGGCCAGCGCTTGTAGTACTTCAGCAGTTCGGCAGCGCGGTTGGTGAAGATGCCATCGACGCCGGCTTTCATGACCTTGTCGAAGTCCACCGGCTCATCCACGGTGTACACGTGCACCAGCAAGCCCTTGTCGTGGGTCAACTGGTTCATCTCGGGTTTGACCAGGTCGGAATAGCTCTGGTCGCCCAGGTTGGTCAGCTGTGCCGAAGGGCCGGTACCGATGGCGCCCAGGCTCTTGGCCTCGTCGATCCATTTTTCGAACTCGGCGGCATCCTTCGGCTCCTGCTTGGCGTAGTAGGCGGCTTTGCTCGGCTCGCCGGACTCGGCGAAGGGCACCTTGGATTTCGGTTCGATGCTGCCTTCACCTACCCACAACAGCAGGATTTTCGGGGTGTTGGGCATCTCTTTTTGCAGTTCTTTCAGGCTGTCTTTCTCAAAGGTTTGCAGCACCACGCGGCCCTTGCCCTGGCCTACGCCGATGTTTTTCTGGGCCTGGTTGGAGCCGGTGGAGCTCAACCAGCCTTTATCCAGCAGCTTGTTCTTCAGGTCGGCCTCGATGCCCGGGAATTGCTTCGGCTCTTTGGTTTCGATGTACAGGCCGGGTTTGTGCTGCGGATTGCCTTCGGCGATCTTGATGATTTCGTCCAGGCTGAGGATTTTCAGGCCGACGAAGCCCGGGCGGGCACGGTCCGGGTAGGCGGCGTTGAACCAGCTGCCGGCGTCCAGGGTTTTAAGCTCGGCCCAGGTGAATTCGTTGGCCGGGCTGTCCTTGCGCTCCGGGAACTTGGTGGCGACGTCGGTGGTGCGTTGCAGGTTGTTGTCATGCAGGGCGAATAGCACGCCGTCCTTGCTGCGCTGCAGGTCCATTTCCAAGTAGTCGGCACCCAGGTCGCGCGCGACTTTGTAGGCGGCGGCGGTGGATTCCGGTGCATCGAAGGAGGCGCCACGGTGGGCAATCACGGCGGGGTGCGGGATGCCTTCGTTGGCCGCGAGTTCGGTAGGGCTGATCGGGCTTGCCGCCTGTGCGTGGCCAAGGCCCAGCATCAGGGCCAGCAGCAGGGCACTCTTGGTAAACGTGACAGGCATATGCGAAGTCCTTTCGTGGAGGTAACTTTGAGAAGGGCTCCTTTTTAACAATTGCTTGCGAATGGCGCTATCACCAAACCGACATTAACGTGTTCACCGGCCATTTTTCTGCACTTTTGTGCGGTGCGATGCAGTACTCTTGCCTTGAATTGCCCCATCAGAGGGCAGATTTTCCTGCCACGCGTGTAAACCATCTTTCCAGTCCAAGTAGGACTTTTCAGTGAGGTTTACCATGCGCATCACCTCCGAGCTTATCTGCCAGGCCGCCGACCAACTCCAGGGTTTTGTCGGCCTGAACCGCAAGACTGGCCAGTACATCGTCCGTTTCAGCGAAGACTCCTTCGGCATGGACGTGGCCGATGACGGCATTATCCCAACCGCCGAGTTTGTCTGGCTGCCGGTCGACGGGCAGGCCATGACCTTGTCCCGCGAGCGGATCCAGTTGTTGCTGGACCAGAACATCGACGATCGCATCAACATCACGGAACCGCTGCGGGTGTACATGCGTCGGGTGGAGATTCCACAGATCAGTGCGGTGCGCAGTCTGGTCAGTTGAGTGCCGCATAGCCCTGCGGCTGGAGCGCTTTTTGTGGCTTGGGAGCTTGCTCTGGCTTGGCAGCTTGCTGTGGCGAGGGAGCTTGCTCCCGCTGGAGTGCGCAGCGCTCCCAAGATTTTGGGGCCGCTTCGCAGCCCAGCGGGAGCAAGCTCCCTCGCCACAGCAAGCTCCCTCACCACACAAGCTCCCTCACCACAGAGCCTCCCTTGTCCACATTAAGTGTTTTACACAGGCTGATGTTTCAGCGCTCGAACGCGTAAGACCGCTCCACCTTGCACACCCGCGTATGGCACGCCGAGTACCAGGTGGCGCGGCCCTGTTCGCGCACCTCAGTGTGTTCGGCGTGCTGCTTCCAGGCCAGGATCTCCGCTTCGCTGCTCCAGTAGGACACCGTGATGCCCAGCCCGTCGTCCCCGCGCGCCGATTCCACGCCGAGAAAACCGGGTTGTTGCCGGGCCAGTTCCAGCATGCGGTCGGCGGCTTGTCCGTAACCGTTGTCACCTTCAGTGCGCAATGAACTGAACACCACGGCGTAGTACGGCGGTTTGGGTGTCTTGGCGATCATGCGCAGGCCTTCAGCAGCGCAATGGCCAGCGGCGGGGTGACGCCTTTAAGCGCCGCACGTTCCGGCTGGAACAGGGTGGCGACAAAAAACGGATGGCCCAGCAACTCCACCGCCCGCAGGTCGCCCGCCGAGTCATGGCCGCTGGCAATCAGGTCGGCTTCCAGCAATGCACTTTCGAACGCTGGATTGATGCCATAGCGGCAACGGTAGCCTTCATGGATATCGAGGGTGGCGTAGGCCTCGGCGATGCGGGTATAGGCCATCAAGCGGATGGTGTCGGTCGCTTCCACCAGCGCGCAGGTCAACGGTGTCAGCACTGCACGCGGCGAGTCGGGGGCCAGTTCGCCATGCTCGGCGTCGGCCCAGCCCAGCACGTTGCGGGCATATTCCAGCACCGCGTGTTGAAAACCGCCGCAGGTGCCGAGGAACGGGCGCTTTTGTTCACGGGCATACCGGATGGCCAGCAGCGCGCCGTCAAGGTCTCGGTAGGGGCTGGCGGGGACGCACCAGAAGCCGTCGAAGTGCTGCAGTTGTTCGGTGGATTTGATCGTGTCGGTGGCCAGCCAGTCGAACCGCACCGTCAGGCCCAGCGCCGCGCCGGCCTGTTGCAACGCCAGGGGAATGGCCTGGTGGGCGGTGACCTGTGCATCGTAGTCGCCGATCAGGGCCAGGTGCAGGGTGGTTTTATTCATCGAGGTTATCCGTGGCTTGTTGAGTCCTGGCGCTCACTATAGATTGGCGTTCACGCAATCAATATTGGCGTTAACACACATGTTCAATGCAGCGGCGCACTATCAGATCGACTACCCAGACCTTTCCCTGATCCTCGCCCTGGTGCGCGGCGGCACGCTCGCACGGGCGGCGGCGTTGCTGCGGGTGGATGTGTCTACGGTGTTTCGCGCGGTGCGGCGGCTGGAGACGGCACTGGGCCAGACGCTGTTCGAAAAGAGCCGCGCCGGCTACCTGCCCACCACCTTGGCCACCACCCTCGCCGAGCAGGCCGAACGTGCCGAACAGGCGCTGGAGGCAGCACGTGTGGGAGTGGAGCAGGGCGGTGAAGTGATCAGCGGTACGGTGCGCCTGACGTGCACGGACTCGGTATTGCAGTCACTGTTGCTGCCGGCCCTGGCGCAGTTCATGCCGGGCTACCCGGCGTTGACCCTGGAGCTGAGCACGTCCAATGACTTCGCCAACCTCAGTCGCCGCGATGCGGATATTGCCCTGCGCCTGACCAAGGCACCGCCCGAGCATCTGGTAGGACGTTGCCTGGGCACGGTGTCGTATCGGGTGTGCGCCAGTGCCGACTATGCCCGCCAGCATGCGGGGGAGGAACTGGCGGCCCTGAACTGGATCGCGCCGGATGACTTCCTGCCGGATCACCCCACCGTCACCTGGCGGCGCCAGCACTTGCCGGGAGTGATGCCGGCCTATCGCTGCAACAGCATGGTTTCGGTAACCGAGTTGGTGCGCGCGGGACTCGGCGTGGCCGCGTTGCCGGATTACCTGCTGGGCGCGGACCTGCAACCGTTGAGCCCGCCGCTGGTGGGGCACGACACCGCCCTGTGGCTGTTGACGCGCCCCGATTGCCGGGCCTTGCGTTCGGTGGTGACGTTATTTGATCAGTTGGGCCAGCATGTGCGTTTGCCGGTGAGATAACTGTGGGAGCCAGCTCCCACACGGGATGCGTGGGAGGGTCAGGTCTTGCGCACGAATTGGTCGTGCATTTCGCTGGTCAGCCCTTCGATGCGTTCGGTCAGTTGTTTGGTCATCTCGGTGAGCTTGGTGTTCTGCTCCAACAGTTCCAGCAGTTGCTTGGTGGTCTGCGCCGCCTGGGCCTGGCGTTCGGTGTTGGCCACGGCCAGGGCTTCGCGGTGCTGGGCGTCGGCGTCGGATTGGGCCTTGTCCCGTGCGGCCTGGCGGGTCTGGGCGAGCAAAATCAAGGGGGCGGCATAGGCCGATTGCAGGCTGAACGCCAGGTTCAAGAGGATGAACGGGTAGACGTCAAAGTGCGTGATGCCGGTCATGTTGAGCACGACCCACAGAATCACGATTGCCGTTTGCGCCCCCAGGAACGTCGGGGTGCCAAAGAAGCGCGCGAAGGCTTCGGCTTTCAACGCAAAGGTGTCGTTGCCAAAGGTCGGCGCGAGATGGGCGTGTTTACGATGAAAGCGCAGGTGGTCAACGTTGGCTTCAGGTTTATCCGGGGTCATGGCGGGCTCGAATCCGTGGCGTAAGACAAGCCACCACTATAGACCGAGCCCTCGGCCGGGCACATGAAGAAGCCTGTCGCTTACCTGTTGCCCCGTTCATTGGCAAACGCACTCACCGCCTGTACCGCCTCGCTGGCGCCTTCGCGAATCTGCAGGATCACGGTGCCGGCCTGGTTGGCGAGGTCCACGCCCTGGGCGGCGCGGTCGCGGGTACCGTCCATGCTGTCGATGGCCTGGCGGGTTTCGGTCTGGATCATCTCGATCATCGACGAAATCTCGGCCGTTGAACCGCTGGTGCGCGCCGCCAATTGCCGCACTTCATCGGCCACCACCGCAAAGCCACGCCCTTGTTCGCCGGCGCGTGCGGCTTCGATGGCAGCGTTCAATGCCAGCAGGTTGGTCTGGTCGGCAATCCCGCGAATGGTGTTGACGATGGCGGTGATCTGCTGCGAACGCTCGCCCAGCTTGGCGATCAGCGCGGAAGAACCGTCGATATTGGCGGCAATCTCACGCATGCCGGTGGCGGTCTGCTGGATCACCTCGGCGCCTTTTTCGGCGATGTCCCGGGTTTGCAGCGAGATGTGATAAGCCTGGGTGGCGCTTTGCGCGTCGGCCGCGTGTTTCTCCACCATGGCCGTGACGTCGGAGGCGTATTTCACCACCTTGCACAGGCGCCCGCTGGCGTCGTACACCGGGTTGTAGTTGGCTTCCAGCCACACCACCTGGCCGTTTTTGTCGATGCGTTCGAATTGGCCGTTGAACAGTTCACCCTGGTTCAGCCGTCGCCAGAAATCGCTGTAGGCGCTGCTGTTGGCCAGCTCCGGTGTGCAGAACATGCGGTGATGCTTGCCCTGCACCTGCGCCAGGTTGTAGCCCATGCGCTGCAGGAAATTCTGGTTGGCGCTGATGATGGTGCCGTCGAGGTTGAACTCGATCACCGCCATGGCGCGGTCGATGGCCTGCAACTTGGCGTTGGCTTCACTCTCGGCCTGCATTTTCGGGGTGACGTCCATGGCGTACTTCACCACTTTCACCACGCTGCCGGACTCGTCGCGCACCGGGTTGTAGCTGGCCTCCAGCCAGATCGGCTGGCCGCCGCTGGTCACCCGTTCGAAGGTCCCGGACTGGAATTGGCCGTTGCGCAATTGCGTCCACAGTTGGCCGTACTCGGCGCTGCGGGCAAAGGCCGGGGTGCAGAACAGGCGGTGGGACTGGCCCACGACTTGGTCGGCGGTGTAGCCCATGACCTTGAGGAAATTCTCGTTGGCCCGCAGGACCGTGCCTTGCAGATCAAATTCAATCACCGCCATTGAGCGGTCGATGGCGTCGAGAAGGCTGGCTTGCTGGGCAAGGGTGGCTTGCAGGGTACTGATGGTTTTTTTATGGGCGTTGAATAGCATGGTCGTGTGCTCGGGGGAAGCAAGCGTCAGGGGTATCCATGGGGGCGCCTGCCACCGTAAGGCCTGGCCATACGGCAAACGTGCTCATTGCCAGCTTCCTTGTGCTGACAGCGGGGTGGAACAGCGGGTTCTGAGTCGTATGGCCGGCAAGAAGTTCTATGCCAGTCGATCAATGGCGGCATTATGCTATCGGTCGGCGACGGGCGCGTTTAATTCAGACGAGATGCAGAGGGCGGGATTCAGGCGGAATGGGCGACCACGTAGTCGCTGATATTGACTCGGTTACGGCCGGTGTCCTTGGCCGCGTACAGCGCGCGGTCCGCTGCGTTGAGCCACATGGCCGCGTCGGTGAAGGTGCTCTGGAAAGACGCTAGGCCAATGCTCAGGCTGACCCGCAGCTCGGGGATTTCCGGGTTGCGGTAATTGCTGAACACCTCGCGCATGCGTTCCATGACTTGTGCGGCCTGTTCCATGGGCATGTCCGGAAGAATCACACAGAACTCGTCGCCGCCGTATCGCCCGGCCAGGTCGTTTGCCCGCAGGTTGCGTCGAAGTTCCAGGCTTAGTTGGCGCAGAACCTGGTCACCGATGATGTGCCCATAGCTGTCGTTGATCTGCTTGAAATGGTCGATGTCGATCAGTGCGATGGTGGCGTTCCCATGTTGTTGCTGGCACTTGTGAAACTTCAGGTGCAGCAGGTCTTTCCACGAACCGTGGTTGAGCAGGCCGGTGAGGCTGTCGGTGCGGCTCAAGGCGCTCAGGGCGCGTTTGTGTTCCGACAATTTGATCGCCAGGCGGTAGCAGACCATGCCCAGTGCCATGGGATACAGGGTCAGCATCGGCAGGCAGGCGTAGACCTGGACCAGGCTGACGTCGGGATTGAAGTGGATGCCAAACAGCAACCAGGACACGCCGATACCCGCCAGTTGCGCCACGATGCCGTGGAGGAACAGGCGTTTGCCGCCGGCGGCGACGTTGTTCATGGTCATCATCGACAGGATGGTCACGGCCGTCAGTGGCGTGAACTGTGTAGTCGCCGCCCAGAACCCGCCGAGCAGTGAGTCGTAGAGCAGGTTTCGCCGTTCCGCCTTGTAGGGGAAATCGGAGCGGGTCGAAAGTTGATAGGCCAGGTGCGCCCAGCCAAAACCATTGAACAGCAGCAACGCCCAGACCCAGCCTGGCATTTGCAGTGGGTAGAGCGCGGCGATGACGCTGATGCAGCCGATGCCCAGGCCGATGATCCTTGGCCTGTAGATACGTCTGGCAAATGACAGCCCTTTGCCTCGTTGGTTTTCCATAGATTCCTGGGTCGATTCTTTTTTTGCAGGTACGACGGCACACGTGATCGGGAAAACCACTGGTCGGATAATACGTGTGAATATTGTCAGTTATTCGCGTGGGAATAATCAGTGTCCTTCCAGGCCATTTGCAAAGGACACGCGGCGAATCAGATAAAAACGACCTTGGATGTCGTTCCTGCAACAGGTCAGTGCTGCGGCACGACCTCATAGCCTGCGAGGAACAGGTCGATGGCCGACTCGATGACGTTCGCTTGGGCGTCGGCGTCCAGGGTCGGCTGGCCGAGGGTGATCTGTGGCCAGAAGGCAAAGGCCTTGAGCAGGCTTTGCACCTGGTGGGCGGCGAAGCATGGGTCGGTGCAGCTCAGCCGGCCGTCTTCCTGGGCGGCGCGCACCCATTGGGTGAAGCCTTCTTCACGCTTGCTCAGGCGGTTGACCATGTCCTGGGCACGTTCCGGCGAGTGGATGGTGGCGGCAATCGCGACCCGGGCCAGGTCGAGGAAGTTGGCGTCCGACATCATCGTCATCTTGGCCTGCAGCAACCCGCGCAGTTGCTCTCGCAGCGGGCGGTCGCTGGCGTAGCTGACGTCCAGTTGCGCAACACTGCTGGCCCACAGTTGATGCAGGATCTCGGCGAACAGCTCTTCCTTGCTCGGGAAGTGGTTGTACACCGTGCGCTTGGAAACCCCCGCCGTGGCGGCAATCTTGTCCATGCTGGTGACCTCGAACCCGTTGTCACGAAACTCGGCAATGGCGGCTGCCACGATGGCTTCGCGTTTACGGTCGGTGAGGCGCAGGGGTACAGTCATGGTGGGAGTTCGGCTCTGAAGGGAAACTTACACTCGGTAGTTTACTTGCTCCCGGTTTTGTTGCAATCTAGAAACTACACTGTGCAGTGTAATTTTTAGAGCAGTCTGCAGGAGTTCCTCGGTAATGGCCACGATCTCAACCCGTCTCGACAGTTCTTCTACAGCGCCCAAGTCTTCCGAACAGCATCAAGGTCACTTCACCAATCAGAAGCCCATCCAGCATGGCGGCTTGGGCAAGACCCTGGGCATCATGTGGAAGATGCTCTTCCAGAAGCCCCGTAGCACGCGCCCGGTGGGTGAGATCCCGGTGCAGCCGCTGACTCGCGAGCAACTGTTTGCCGCCCCGGACCATAGCGTTTTCCGCCTCGGCCATTCCACCGTGCTGCTGAAAATGCGCGGCAAGTTCTGGCTGACCGACCCGGTGTTCGCCGAGCGTGCTTCGCCGTTCAGTTGGGCGGGCCCCAAGCGTTTCCATCAGCCGCCGATCAGCCTTGAGGACCTGCCGCCGATCGAGGCGGTGATTCTTTCCCACAACCACTACGACCATCTGGACCACAAGGCGGTGGTGCAACTGGCGGACAAGACCCGCTATTTCCTCGCGCCGCTGGGTGTGGGCGATACCCTGGTCAAGTGGGGTGTGGATGCCAGCAAGGTGCGGCAGCTGGATTGGTGGCAGGGCACTGAAGTGGACGGGATTCGTTTTGTGTCCACGCCGGCCCAGCACTTTTCCGGGCGCGGCCTGTTCGATGGCAACCAGACGCTGTGGTGTTCGTGGGTGATGATCGACGGCTCACGGCGAATTTTCTTCAGCGGTGATACCGGCTATTTCGAGGGCTTCAAGCGTATCGGCGAGCAGTACGGCCCGTTTGACCTGACCCTGATGGAGACGGGGGCCTACAACGTCGACTGGCCCCACGTGCACATGCAACCGGAAGAAACCCTGCAGGCGCACATCGACTTGAAGGGCCGCTGGCTGCTGCCGATCCATAACGGCACGTTCGACCTGGCGTTTCATGCATGGCACGAACCCTTCGACCGCATCATGGCGCTGGCATGGGAGCGTAACGTGTCGATCACCACACCGGCGATGGGGCAGGCGTTCATGCTCAACCAGCCGGAGCGCGGGCAGGCCTGGTGGCTGGAAGTCGAGCATCAGGGCAGTGAAGCGCACGTCAGCGGATAATCACCGTCTGATCGCGCGCTCAGGGATTTTGAACGAGCCATAACCAGCCATTTCCGACAGACATCCACCTCGCTGAAGGGATGCAATCACGCCTCGAAACTTTATTCCGGGGCGTGGGAGTGTATGGACGATAAGAGTAGGAAGGTCACGGGGCCGTGCGTGCGCTGCCTGTTCAAGCCTTCAGGATCGGGGGACAGTTGTACTCCCCAGCCTTGCGCCCCCACTGCCAGCCAGGGTGTTGTGTTTGGCAGTCATGCGGCCGGTACGATCGTCAATTCGGCCACTCACCAGGGCGGCCTGGAGTTTGGCTCCACGGGCGGTTACGGCCCCAGGCTCGACCTCCCTGGCCCCATGATGCACAGCGTGCGCGATCCCGCGTTATCACTGATTGCCCTCAGCGGTGTCGACCCTGAGGGGCGGGTGATGGTGGAGATTCCACCCGTCGCTGATCCGGGTCATCTGATCAACACACCGCCCCTGGCTGGCAGCCGTATTGGTTTTGCCAGCGAGTACGTTACCGGTGATGTGCGCAAACCCGCCAAACACAGCTCGCACTTTGCCCGGGTACTGGACGTACTGCGTGCAGCCGGTGCGCAATTGGTGCCTGTGACGGCGCGGGTGACCGATGACACACGTCACTTCACCCTGGACCCCGGCAATGAGATTAACGACCGGGTCACGGAAAACCGCCTGGATGGGGTGGTGGCGGATGCGCAAGGTGTTGCTTTCCACAAAGCAGCGACTGCCGATAACCCACGCTTCAGCGTGCCCGCGGGCACCGACGTCGACGGGGTGTCGAGGGTCGTCTGGTTCTATGGTGCGCACTGGTCCAGAGATCGTCTGGCGGCGTTGGTGCGAGGTTGTCAGCAGGTTCTAGGGCGGCTTTAAGGGCCTACGCCATGGGAAGAGTGATCGTACGCCGCGGTAAGAGTTGCCCCCGAGTCATCGAGTATTTCGCTTCTTAGACTGAGGCAGGGATATCGAACGGTATTCCCAACATTCAGGCAGGCGGGGAGTATTTATGATCGGACCAGGTTTGGGCGCGGGATGGGCAGCGGGGCTTTTCGATGCAGTGGTGAACCCGCCACAGGCCTACAGGAGTGCCGACGATTTGGCAGTGGCCATGACCCGGCCCAATGGGGCCAGTTCCGATTCGGTGGTGAGGGATTCGCTGAAGCTGATCGCCAACATGGACAAGGGCTTGCAGGGCGGCAATGCGTTCATTGAAATCAATCCTGACGCTCGTGTGAAAGCCCGTGCGCTGGATCTGGAACGGGCCGAAGGCAAAGTGCGCGGGCCTTTGCATGGCGTTCCGATAGCGCTCAAGGATGTGTTCGAAACCGGCGACAAGATGCAGACCAGCGGTGGCTCCATGGCGTTGGTGGGCAGGCCCGCTTCAAGGAACGCCAAGGTGGTGGACAACCTGCTGAAGGCTGGCGTGGTGATTATTGGAAAAACCAACATGAGCGAATTGTCCAATTTTCGCTCTGAGGCGCCGGTTGATGGCTGGAGCTCCAGGGGCGGCTTGACCCTCAACCCGCATCGGCTGGATGGCCAGGCGGCGGGCTCGAGTACGGGCTCTGCAGTAGCCGTTGCTCAAGGGATTGTGCCCTTGGCATTGGGGGTCGAAACCAATGGTTCAATCATTACGCCGGCGGCTTACAACGGTGTTATTGGTTTCAAACCGACCGAAGGGTTAGTGAGCACTGAAGGGGTGATGACCAGTTCCCGCCAGGACACGGTGGGCACCTTCACCCGTAACGTGCGTGATGCGGCGCAAGCACTGGATGCGATGACGGATACCAACCGCTACACCCAGGGAATCAAGCCTGACGCCTTGGTGGGCAAGCGCATCGGCTATACGCCGTTGCCTGAGTTATCAGCAGAAGATGCCAACGACCCGGCGAAAATAGCCGACAGGCAGCACTTCGAGGATGCCATTACGTTGCTGCGGGGCAAGGGCGCGACATTGGTACCCGTGGGTCAACTGGGTGAGGGCGTCCCGTACGAAACCCATGAACAATATAACGACGCGTTGTTATCGGACGTTAAACACCAGCTTGAAGCCTACCTGGCCGGACGGGCAGGCTTGCCGGTGAAGTCGCTGGCTGAGCTGATTGAATTCAACGAGCGCAACAGCGGTCCGGGTGTGCCGGATCAACAGATGCTCACCATGATCAACGGGATGGATATCAATGATGAGGCGCGCAATGAGTTATGGGCTGCCATCGGCCCGATTTTCAAAAGCACCATCGATAAGCCGCTGGCCGAGCATAAGCTTGACGCAATAGTGTCCAATTTTCACTCGTACAGTTACTACTACTCGGCAGTGGCCGGTTATCCCGGTATCTCCATGCCATCGGGAATGGACGACGAAGGGATGCCAACGGCTGTTCACTTTTATGGCGCAAATTTGAGCGAAGCCACGTTGCTGTCGGTCGCCTACGGGTATGAGCAGGCCTCCCATGCAATTAGGAAGCCTGCGTTTACACCCGGCCTGCGCTAGTCCGGATTACTTCAACCCATAACGAGCGGCGGGTTCACGGTGCGACAGGTTCGGGCCTAGGGCCAGCCGTGCGCTTTCGTAGGTGTCCCAATCGGCGCTGTCCGGCAGGGACGGAATCGTCACGGCTTCACCCTGGGCAAGGCCTGCCAGGGCGGCGTCCACCAGGTTCTCGGTGGTCATCACCATGGCTTCCGGCAGGTTGTTCACAGGCAGGCCGGCGATGTCCCAGAACTCCGTGGCGGTAGCGCCTGGCAGCACTACCTGGACCACCACGCCCTTGTCACTCAGCTCATGCTGCAGCGATTCGCTGAACGCCTGCACGAACGCTTTGGTACCGCCATACACGCCGTTCAGCACTTTGGGAGCGAGAGCGACAATCGAGCCGATATTGATAATCGTGCCACGGCCCTGGGCGACAAAGTTGGTTGCCGCGGCTTTGGCCAGGCGGGTCAGCGCCAGTACGTTCAGCAGAATCATCGCGTCCATTTTGTCGGCATCCGACTCCAGCAGCGAAGCCGTGGCGCCCACACCGGCGTTATTCACCAGCAGGCTGATACGGCTGTCTTCGTGCGCGATCCGGGCGATTCGCGCCAAGTCGGCTGGCAGATTGAGATCGGCCGCTATCACCTGCACGTCACGCTGGGTATTGGCTTTCAAGCGTGTTGCCAACTGCTCCAGACGTTGCTGGTTGCGGGCCACCAGAATCAGATCGTAGCCGGCACGGGCCAGGCGGTCGGCATACACCGCACCAATTCCTGACGAGGCACCGGTAATCAGGGCATAACCTTTGTGTTGCGACATGGCAGTTGCTCCAAATGGGCCGGGGAGGGGATCGGCCTTGTTGGAACCAAGATTATGGGTGTAATGTGATGGCTGCAATGTCATATATCCCTCCTTTAGAGACATGAGGTTTGGCCATGGTGTCCGTCGGTATCCTGCTTTTTCCCGGTTTCCAGGTGCTCAGCCTGTCCACCAGCAGCGTGTTCGAGTTTGCCAACTTCGTTGTGGGGCGACCGTTCTACCGCGTGGACTTGTTGTCGGAGCATGGCGGGCCGATAAAAAGCTCCATGGGCTTTGCCATTGATAGCCTGGCGTTCGGGCAGCAGGTCTACGACACGATCCTGGTGCTGGGGGACAACGAACTACTTGAGCCCACTCCTGGCATGGTGGAGTACCTGCAAGCGTCGTTGACGGCGTCGCGCCGGGTTACATCGGCCTGCACCGGTTCGTTCCACCTGGCAGCGGCCGGCCTGTTGGAAGGGCGCAAGGCAACCACCCACTGGTACCACGCCATGACGTTTCGCCAGCGCTACCCCAACGTGAAGCTGGAGGAAGACCGGATCTTCACCGTCGATGGCCCGCTCTGGACCTCTGCCGGGATGACCGCCTGCATCGACCTGGCCCTGGCCCTGGTCGAGCACGATTTGGGCGTGGAAGTGGCCCGCGACGTGGCGAAAAAACTGGTGGTTTACCATCGCCGTGCCGGTGGCCAGTCACAGTTCTCGGCGTTGCTGGAACTGGACCCAAAGTCTGACCGCGTACAAACCGCCCTGGCGTGGGCCAAAGGGCACTTGCACGAGGACCTCTCGGTAGAACAACTGGCGCAAGCGGCACACCTCAGCCCGCGTCAGTTCAGCCGACTGTTCCGCGCCGAAACCGGGCAATCGCCGGCCAAGGCGGTAGAACACCTGCGCATTGAAGCCGCCCGGTTGATGCTCGAATCCGGCAGCCACTCCATCGACGTTGTCGCCCGGGAGACGGGCTTCGGTGACCCGGAGCGCATGCGTCGAGCCTTCCTGCGAGCGTTTGGCCAACCGCCACAAATGATCCGTCGGGCGTTGCAGTTGCAGGCGTGAACTTGCGGGAGCCAGAACCTAGGGCAACTCAGGCGAATAGCACTTCAATACGTCCTTGAGTACGTGAAGCTGGCGCAGCCGTAATAACGATTTGCACATCGCGCCCCAGGCGCGACAAACACTCAAGCATTTTGGCTTCACTGATACCCCGAAACCTGCCACGCAGCATTTCAGACACCTTGGGTTGGGATAAACCGAGAATGACGGAGGCTTGTGCCTGAGTGAGGCTACGTGCCTTGAGAATCTCACCAATCTTCGTCGCCAGCTGTGCCTTGACCTGCATTTCACTGGCGTCGGGCTGCCCGATGTCTTCATAGACATTGCCGGTGCTTTCTTCGATCTCAATCGCGTTGTGATGCTTGTGCATGATCCTGCGCCGCCTTGAGTCGCTGTTTGATCAGTTGTATGTCGTGCTGTGCTGTAGCGATGCCTTTCGTCGACTTTTTCTGGAAGCAATGAAGGACATAAACAGCTGAGTCGAAACGGACGGTATACACACCACGATAAGTGTTGCTGTCGAAATCCTCCACTACCTCAAGTACCGCGTTACCGCCAAACCCTTTCAATGCCTTGGTCTGTGAGTGCTTGCCTCCTCCTTGGGCGAGGTGGAGCGCAAAGCCAAACACATCTTGAACAGGCCCAGGCATTTGCTGCAGATCTTTCTTGCTACCGCCCACCCAGAGGAGTGGCTTCCATGAACTCATGAGAGGATATACCTAAATAGGGATAAGCGTCAGCGCGAAGAGAAATCTTACTCAACCGTTTCAAGCACTGAATGCTCTGACGACAGTGGCAAAGAGCCCCGCACATTCATCCCCCAACCCGGCGCAAAGCCCGGGAAAAACACCAACCCTTCAGCCTCCAGGCGAAACGCCACACTCAGGCGGACAGCATCGTCCACATCGCCATGGCTTTCAAAACGTTGAAGGGCGTCCACTTCCACATCCGCTTCCCGGGCCAGGTCTTCCCGGCTCCAGCCCAGCATCAGGCGGGCCTGGACGCTGTGCCGTGGGGTGAATTGATGAAGGACGATCTGCTGTTCTACAGTGCTGCTCATTGCCAGAGAGGACATGGACTTTCTCCAGGTTCGACGGGGGAGGGCAAACTATACTGTGTTTTTGTACAGTTGTTTTGACCGCTCATCAACTGGATTTTCCGATAGCGCTGCCGCCGCTCTATTTCGCCCCTTCCAGGTAGGTGCTCGGTGACTGCCCAAGCACCCGGCGGAACATGCTGGAAAATGCCGCCGGGTTTTCATAGCCCAGGTCCAGGGCGATCCGGGTGACGCTTGCACCGCTGGCCAACCGCGCCAAGGCCTGCACAACACAGGCTCGCTGGCGCCACTGCACGAAGCTCAGGCCGGTTTGTTGGCGGAAATGCCGGCTGAAGGTGCGCAGGCTCAGGTGCGATTGTTGCGCCCATTGAACCGGTGACTGGTGCACGTCCGGCCGCTGCAGAAACGTCAGGCACAGAGCAAGCAGGCGAGGGTCCTCCGGCAGCGGGATATGCAGGGGCAAGTGCGTGGCGCGTGCCAGTTCATACAACAGCAGGCTGACCAGCGCACCGTCGCGCCCGGCCTCGTCGTATTCCAGCGGCAGCTCCACCGCCTCCATCAGCAACTGCCGCATCAGGGGTGAAACGTTGATGACGTGGCAGTCGGTGCCCAAGTCGGTGACGGCGTGCGGTTCGATATACAGGCTGCGCGTCGACACGCCGAGCATCAGCACTTCATGGGGCACTTGGGCCGGAATCCACACCGCGCGCTGGGGCGGCACAACCCAGTTGCCTTGCTGGGTGCTGACTTGCATCACCCCGGTGGCGCCATACAGCAACTGGCCGCGCCGATGGCTGTGGCGCTTGAGCAGATAGCCGTGGGGATAGTCGGTGCCGATTGCCACGACCGTTCGCGGGGTCAGGTCGAGCTGAGCGATGGAAACGTTGCGCATGGAGCTGATCCCGGAAGTGGCAATATCTCGCACATTATTGGCCGACATGCGCAAGCGGGCCAAGCCTTGAATCTCTATCGTCGACAGCTCTCCCTGATACTGAAGGCGATTCTCGATGTTCTATCTATTACTGGCACTGTTCGGCTGCATGACCGGCGTGACCGCTGTGCTGTTCGGCTTCGGTGGCGGGTTCGTGGTGGTGCCGTTGCTGTACGGCATGCTCAAGCTCAGCCACGACGCGGGCGTGAGTGAATCAGCGATGCATATCGCGGTCGCCACCTCCACCTGCGTGATGATCGTCAACGCGCTGCTTGCTACCGGAAAACACCAGCGCAAAGGTAATCTGATTCGCCACTACCTGTGGCCGTTGGGCGGGTACATCGGGGTCGGCGCCGTGCTGGGGGCAGGGGCTGCAATGTTCGCCAGCGGCGATTTCATGCGGTACGCCTTTATCGCCTACCTGGCCATCACCATTGTCGATTGCCTGTTGCGCAGGGGCTTTCTCAGCCAGGACGACAGGCTCCAGCCACGACGCCTGAGCGGCGCGGAAGTGACGGGCGGCGGCATCGCCATTGGCCTGATCGCGACCTTCCTGGGTGTGGGCGGCAGCGTGATGACCGTGCCGCTCTTGCGCCGTTGCGGCTTGAGCATGTCCCAGTCCACGTCCATGGCCAACCCGCTGAGCGTGCCGGTGGCGCTGGCCGGTACGTTTACCTACATGCTCATGGCTGGATTCGCCAAGGTGCAATTGGGCGCGTGGTTTGTCGGCTATGTCGATTTGCTGGCGTTCGCCATCCTCACCCTGGGCTCGCTGCTGGGCATTCGCCTGGCCACGCCGTGGATCGGTCGCATCCCGGATGCACTGCATGCGCGGGTGTATATCGGGTTGTTGGGCGTGGTGATGGTGAGCATGCTGCTTTAGGTTTCCAACCCCGGCGCCTCGCGAATAATCAGGTGATCGAGGTTCTCGATATTGGCACTGAACACCCCGAACGTCTGCTCGGGGTTTTTCTTGCTTGGCACCTGTTTCAGCTCCGGTGTCACCCCGTAGAAGAAGCAATACAGCGCTCGATCACTGTCCACCGCGGCCTTGATCTGCTCCAGGAACGCCTTGCGCTTGCGGTAGTTCTCGATCAGTTTTTTGCTCAGGTAAACGTTGATGGAATAGGGCTTTTTGTCGAGCCAGGCTTTCTTTTCGAAGTCGATGCGAAAGCTGCTGGTGTAGTCCTTGATCTCCTTGATCTTGCCCCAGTAGATCAGGCCTTTATTGTCTTGCAGGTATTCGATCTTCTTGAAAAACGTCCAGTAGGTCGCGGTGTGATCGCCGATCTTCAAGGGCATGCTTTTCAGCTTTTCCTTATCGCCGATATTCGACACGTAGCATTCCACGGGGTGGGCAAAGACGCTGGTCTTGTCCGGGGTGGTGTCGCTTGAGCTGTGAGACAAGGCGTTGCGGGTTGCCGGCGTTTTCGGTGGTTCTTGTGGGGTGCCAGCCTCAGCACCGATGACCGGCGTTTTGCGTTCGTACTGGCGCCGCGTCAGGACAAATTCCGACGGGAAGTTTTCCTCCGGCCCATCCTCAGATTCGCCTTTTCCGGCAGGGCGACTGGCGTAACGGCAACCCTCGATATGCCGGGTGCTGGGGATGTTCTTGAAGTGCGGCGTACGCAGGTAATTGACGTTTTTCGCATTGAACGTCCCCAGCACATTGCCCGCCGCAAACGCCGCCCGGCATTCGTCGTTGGGGCACAGGAAACTGTCCTTGTCGGAATCGAAGGCGGCGGTTTCGTCGAAATTCAGGTCGCGCACGTCATAGATCGACAGCTTGTCGTCGAGACTCAGGCTGTAGGCCGTGTCGAATTTCATGGGGCTCGGGTCCGTGAGAGGTTTCGCTATTAATAGCGGGATATCGAGCAAATATCAGTAGAAATTACGCACGGACCACCACACGCCGGCCACTCAGGAAACACAAGGTGCCACCCACCGCCGTCAGCCCGCTGAGTACATAGAACATAGAGGCGGGGGATGCGTTGATCAGCAGGTAGCCGCAGATCACCGGGCTCAGCGCCCCGCCAAATGCCGCCAGGTTTTGTGCGCCGTAATAACTGCCGCGCAGGGCGTCCGGGGCGATGGTGTCGATAAACAGGAACTCGGACGGGTAGATGATCATCTCCCCGAGGGTGAACACAAACATCGCGACACACCACGACACCAGGCCGTCTGCCATGCTGAAGCCGATCAACCCGGCAATAAACAGCGAGGTGCCAAGCACGATCCAGTAGCGCAGTTGTTCACGCTTGAGGAAGCGGCCGATCTGGTATTGCATCAGGATCACCGTGATGGCGTTGCACGCCAGCACCGCAGAGAGAATTTTCAGCGCGTTCTCCGGCTTGTAGGCCACAAGCAGAAACTGCGACAGATAGAGGGTGTAGCGCCCGTGGACAATGGTGCTCAACAGGCTGCCGCTGGTAAACAGGATCAAGGTGCGATCGCTGCGCAGGGTCCTCAGGGTGCTGAGAAAACTTAAGGGTTTGTTGCTGTCGTCGCGCTGGGTCGGTGGGATGCCGATCATCAGGAACAGGCTGCCAAAGGCAATCGCGCTGGCGATCAGGAACGGTGCCAGGGGCATCTGCCCGGCAATCACCACGCCGAGCATCGGGCCGGTGGCGTAGCCGACATTGGTCAGGGTGTAGCGCAGGGAAAACACCTTGGCCCGCTGGCCCACCGGCAGGTTCTCGCTGATGATCGCCTTGGAGCCGATCAGGAACAGCGCCGAAGCGGCTTCGGTGATCACCAGGGTCAGGGTGGTCAGGTACAGGTTGCTGGCGAAGGTCAGCAACAGAAAACCGATGGAGCTGGAAAGCATCGCCAGGATCAGCAGCTTGCGCTTTTCCAGGCGGTCGATGATGTAGCCACCATAGAGGCCCAGCAGGGTGGCGATGAACACGGCGATGCCCATCAGCAAGCCGATGTCTTGCTGGTTGAGGCCCAGGCGGGTGCTCAGCAACAGGGCGAGCAATGGGCTGGTCATGGCGCGGCTGACGACGATGGTCACCGAGCAGATCATCAGGCGGCGGATTACCAGGGAGTACGTGGCCACGGTGGGGCGGATGTCCTTATTCTTTTTTCAAGGCGATGAAGATCCAGTGTGGGAGCGGGCTTGCTCGCGAATGCGGTGTGTCAGTGCCAACTGTACTGGCTGATCCACCGCATTCGCGAGCAAGCCCGCTCCCACATTTAGATCGAGTTACTGGCCGGCATTGATGCTGATCTTCTCAACCGCACCTTGCTCCAGATCCCACTTCTGCAGAATCTTGCCGTAGGTCCCGTCATCAATCATGCCCTGCAACGCCTCACTGATGGCCGTGACCAACTCGGTATTGCTCTTCTCAATCCCAAGCCCGGTGAACTGCTTGGAAATCGCCAGGCCCACCGGCTTGTACTTACCCTTGTCCAGCGACATCAGGTAAGGAATGGTTTCACTGCCCTGCATCGCCGCATCCAGACGGTTCTGCTGCAATTGCGCCCGGGCATCCGCCGAACCCTCAGTGCCAATCACCACGATGGCTGGCTTACCGGCCTTCTCGCAGTTTTCCTTGCTCCACGCGGCAATTTCCGACGGCCAGGTGGTACGTCGGCTGGTGCCGACTTTTTTACCGCACAGGTCAGTCAATTCCTTGAGGTCTTCACGCTTGGCCAGGGTGTACAGCTGCGGGCCGCTGGTGAAGTAGTCGATAAAGGTCACCGCCTTCTGACGCTCGGCAGTGTCGGTCATGCCCGACAGCACAATGTCCACGCGCTTGGTGGTCAGGCCGCTGAGCATTTGTTCGAAGCCGGTTTCCTGCCACTTGATCTTCACCCCCAAACGCTCGGCCAGGGCGTTGCCCAGGTCAAAGTCCAGGCCGGTGAGCTTGTTGGTGGCGGTGTCCTTGAAATCCATCGGCGGGTAGTTCGGCACGATGGCCGCGCTGATCTCACCCTTGTCCTTGATCGCTGCCGGCAATGCCGCCAAAACCGAAGTGGAGGCCATCAGGCCTACGAGCAAACTTGGAAGAAACAGATTTTTCATGGGGGCGTTCTCGTTAGTTTTTTAGTTAAGTGCGAACGGCAGAAATAAAGCTTTGGGTACGCGGGTTTTGTGGGCTTATTAGAATTTCTTCCGGGCTGCCGGCTTCCACAATCTGGCCGGCATCCATAAACACCATGCGGTTGGACACTTCGCGGGCGAAGCCCAACTCATGGGTGACCACAATCATGGTCATGCCGGTGGTGGCCAAATCGCGCATCACCGACAGCACTTCTCCTACCAGCTCCGGGTCGAGGGCTGACGTGGGTTCGTCAAACAACATCAGCTTGGGGCGCATCGCCAGCGCACGGGCAATTGCCACACGTTGTTGCTGGCCGCCGGACAACTCCACCGGGTAGGCATTGCGCTTGTCCGCCAGGCCGACGCGGGCCAACAACTCCAACGCATCCTCGGTGGCTTCCTTGGGCGAGCGCTTGAGCACCTGGCACGGGCCCTCGATGATGTTCTGCAACACGGTCATGTGCGGGAACAGATTGAAGCGCTGAAACACCATGCCGGTGGCCAACCGCTGACGGGCGATCTGTGATTCATTCAATTCGTGCAGCTTGTTGCCGACGACCCGGTAACCCACCAGTTCGCCGTCGACCCACAGGCCGCCCTTGTCGATTTTTTCCAGCTGATTGACGCAGCGCAGCAGGGTACTTTTGCCGGAACCGGACGGGCCGATGATGCACAGCACTTCGCCTTGTTCGACTTCCAGGTTGATGTCCTGCAACGCGTGATACTGGTCGTAATACTTGTTCAGGTTCACGGCCTTGACGATGCTTCTCATGGGGCAAATCTCCTCAGTCAGGGCTTACGAACGCTTGCCGGCGCCGCGGGCAAAACGACGCTCGAGGCGGCTCTGACCGAATGAAAGAACAGTCACCACCGCCAGGTACCAGATGCCTGCAACAATCAGCAGCTCCATGACCCGGGCGTTGGCGTAGTAGATGTTTTGCGCGTTGTGCAGCAGCTCCGAGTACTGGATCACACTCGCCAGGCTGGTCATTTTCACCATGCTGATGAACTCGTTGCCTACAGGCGGAATGATCACCCGCATCGCCTGGGGCAGAATCACCCTACGCAGCGCCTGAAGGCTCGGCATGCCGATCGACTTGGCGGCTTCGTACTGGCCGGTGTCCACCGACAACAGGCCGGCGCGCACCACTTCAGCGGTGTAGGCACCCTGGTTGATGCTCAGGCCGAGGAGGGCGGCCACGAACGGCGTCATCAGGTCCACGGTGTCGATGCTGAACAGCCCGGGAATCGCGATCACCGGGAAAATCAGCGCCAGGTTGAACCACAACAGCAGTTGCAGAATCAGCGGCGTACCCCGGAACAGCCAGGTGTAGGTGATGGCCACGTAGCGCAGGATCGGGTTGGCCGACATGCGCATGATCGCCGTGATCACCCCGATCACCACGCCCAGCGCCATGGCCAGGATCGACATGATGATGGTGTTCACCAGGCCCCAGATGATCGCCTCGGACGTGAGGAACTGACCGATGTAGGACCATTCGATCTGACCGTTGGCGAATGCACGCAGCAAGGCAGCCAGTGCGATCACGATCAACGTGGCAAAAAACATCCGCCCGTAATAGCGACGGGGCACGTGCTCGTACTGGGTGATATCGAACTGGTTCTCGGTCTGCTGGCGCTCGGCTTGCAAGCGCTCTGCCGGGGTTTGTTTCATGGTGACTCTCCAAAACAACTGAATACACTGATCGTTCCCACGCTCTGCGTGGGAATGCAGCAAGGGATGCTCTGCGTCCCCAAAGCGTGACGCGGATCGTCACAAGAGGCATTCCCACGCAGAGCGTGGGAACGATCTTTAAATTCGAAAGCCGGTGTAGTTTTCTGCCCACTTCTGTTGCGCAGCCAGAGCCACCTTCAACCGCCCAATCTGCTCCCGCACCCGATCCGGCGCCGTACCGCCCCAACCACTGCGCGCCGCAATCGCCGCTTCCAGGGTCAGGCACTCACGCACTTGCGGCGTCAGCCGCGTATCCACCTCTGCCAACAACGCCGGCGAGGCTTCCCACAATTCAATTTCATGCTTCTCACAGGCCTGCACCAAGGCACCGGTAATCTCATGGGCCTCCTTGAACGGCACACCACGAGTGGCCAGCCAATCCGCCACCTCAGTTGCCAATGTGAAACCCATCGGCGCCTGACGCCGCAGCTCTTCCACCTGCACCTTCATCGTCGCGACCATCCCGGCCATCGCCGGCAGCACCAACAGCAACGTATCCACGCTGTCCAACACACTGTGTTTGTCTTCACTCAAATCGCGGTTGTACGACAGCGGCAAGGACTTGAGCGTGGACATCAGCCCGGTCAGGTTGCCAATCAACCGCCCCGCTTTACCCCGCGCCAATTCGGCAATGTCCGGGTTCTTCTTCTGCGGCATGATCGAGCTACCGGTGGCGTAGGCATCGTCCAACTGCACCCAGCGAAACTGCCGCGACGACCACAGGCAAAACTCCTCCGACAGCCGCGAAATATTCACCCCGAGCATGCCCGCCACAAACAGAAACTCCGCCACGTGGTCACGACTGGCTACAGCATCGATAGAGTTTTCGCACGGCCCGGTGTAACCCATCTCCTTGGCCGAATGCTCCGGCTGGCGAGCAATTGCCGAGCCCGCCATCGCCGCAGCACCCAACGGCGACAACGCCGTACGCGCATCCCAATCCACCAGGCGCTGCACATCCCGCAGCATCGATTGCGCATGAGCCAACAAGTGATGGGCGAACACGATCGGCTGCGCCTGCTGCAAATGGGTGAAGCCCGGGCAGATGCTCTCGATATGCTGCTCGGCCTGGTCCACCAGCGCCTGCTGCAAGCCCAACACCTCGGTGGTGATGGTGCGCGCGTGGTCTCGCAGGAACAGGCGCAAATCGTTGGCCGTCTGGTCATTGCGCGAACGCCCGGCGCGCAGCTTGCCGCCCAGGGCGCCCAAACGCTCGGTCAACACCCGCTCGATGAAGGTGTGCACATCCTCGTCATCCAGCGTCGGGTGCAGGCGGCCAGCGGCAAAGTCCTCACCGATGCGGTCCAGCGCTTCCAGGGTGCGCAAGGTTTCCGACTCATCCAGCAACCCGGCGCGCTGCAACTCACGGGCATGGGCCCGGGAGCCGGCCAGGTCGTAGGGCGTCAGGCGAAAATAGCGCTCGGGGCAACGGGACAGCGCCGCCAAAGCAGCGGACGGGCCGGACTTGAAACGAGCACCCCAGAGGCGATCGATGGGCTGAGACATGGTGTTCCTCACGCTTGTTTTTAGAAGTGACAAGCCCGATGGACGTGGCTTGGCCTTATGGATTCGGAGGGCAGTAGCAAAACGAAAAGTCCTGATCGTAGTGTCAGGTTTTTATGGGCGTTAAATCAGCCGGTAAAAGCTGTTCAACCCGCTATATTCAAGGTTGCCAAGGGCGGTTAAGTATGTTCATTATTGCCGCCCGGCGATGTTCATGGAGTAGGTCAAAGCCTGTTGAATATGGCACTTGAGGTCAACACGTATTATGGAAACCCCACTTTCCAATTCTGGAAACATACCGCCAAAACCCGGCACAAGACCGCCCCTGCAACTCAGCGGCCTGGACTTCAAATTGCTGCGGGTGTTCAAGGCTGTGGTCGAAGCGGGCGGCTTCAGCGCGGCGCAGAACGAGCTGAATGTGGGCCTGGCGGCGATCAGCAAGCAGATTTCCGACCTGGAAATTCGCATCGGCATGCGCCTGTGTACGCGAGGGCGGGAAGGGTTTGGCCTGACCGAAGAAGGCAAATTAGTCTATCAAGCGTCCATTGAATTATTTGCCTCGGTAGACAGTTTCAGAGACAAGCTTAGTTCGGCACAGAACGAACTGATCGGCGACCTTAGTGTGGGTGTTATTGATAACACCGTCTCCGACGTTAATTCACCGTTGATTAACGCGCTGGGAAGATTACATACAGAGTCGCCAAAAATAAGATTACGTCTACATGCCTCGCAACTGGACGAAATTGAACGGGGCGTGGTGGAAGGGCGGCTGATTGTCGGCATCGTCCCGGTGTACCAGCGGCGGGAAGAATTCGATTATTTCCCGCTGTACGAAGAAAAGTCCCACGCGTACTGCGCCGTCGGGCATCCGCTGTTTGAAGCGAGTGATATCAACACAGATGTGTTGCGCCAGCATGAAGTGGTCAACCATCGTTACGCGATCCACAGCGACAAGGCCAACTTCGTCAGCTACGACAGCCAGTCCGCCTCGGCCTCACAGGTAGAAGCCGTGGCCATCCTCATTCTCACCGGCCGCTTCCTGGGCTTCCTCCCGGAACACTACGCCGCGCCGCTGGTGAGGGAAGGGCGCCTGCGCGTGTTATGCCCGGAGCAGATCCACCTGAGCACGCCGTTCAACCTCATCCTGCGCCACAACGCCCCACGAAGCCCGCTGGTCAAAGCCTTCGCAACGGCACTCGGCGTGGATCTGAAAGCGCCAATCTAACGAATTCCCACCACCCCCTAAGAACCTACAGAGATCCCCTGTGGGAGCTGTCGAGCCCCAGCGAGGCTGCGATGGGATCAACTCGGTCTACCCGCAGACCCTATCCACCCGCATCACCGCCGCAACTTGCCCAACTTCTTCTTCGCATGAAAATGCGCTTCCTGCGCCGCTACCAACAGCTACCTGTTCGGCTACGCTTGTCGGGTAGCTGCTATAGAGCTATGCAATAGAGCATCTGCAAACTATCATTCTTACCTGTCTTCCCATGCCTAGAGAGGTGTTCCTTATGTCTACTGGAACGATCTTCACCAATAACCGTACACAAAATATCCGCATCCCTGCTGATATGCGTTTTCCCGCTGGGGTGAAAACTGTAGAGGTGCGTGCCGTGGGGCGCGAACTGATTATTTCGCCGGTTGAAAACACTTGGGACAGCTTTTTCCTTGCAAGCGAATCGGTATCTGATGATTTTATGGAGGAGCGCGCCGACCAAACCCAGCAAGAGCGAGAGTCCTTTGATGATTAAGTACATGCTTGATACGAACATCGTGATCTACATCATCAAGCGTCGGCCTATGGAAATACTGGAAAAATTCAATGCGAATGTAGGTCGTATGGTGATCTCTTCGATCACCCTTGCGGAATTGATGCACGGGGCCGAAAAAAGCCAGTTTGTTGAGAAAAATACTCGGGCGGTGGAGGACTTCATCTCCCGGCTTGACGTCATTCACTACGATGACAAGGCCGCTTTTCACTACGGCTCGATCCGCTCCGATCTCGAAAAGAAGGGCACTCCAATCGGCGTAAATGACCTGCATATCGCGGGCCACGCCAGAAGCTCAGGATTGGTCTTGGTGACTAACAACGAAGGTGAGTTCAAGCGAGTGAATGGCTTGATCGTGGAAAACTGGATCGCCGCCTAAGGCAGTCAATCCAGCGCACACAGATAGGTCGTCCAGGCGATTCAGCGTTGCTTGATTCGTTTCTTCTTCGCATGAAAATGCCGAAAATGCGCATCCTGCGCCGCCGCCAACAACTCCCGATCCCCGCGCGTATCACCCCAGGCCCTGAGCCGATACTCCCCCAGATCCCCATAAACCGCCTCAAGCCGAAGCACCTTATTCTCACACCGGCAATTATTCCCCGTGAGCTTGCCCGTCAATACCCCGTCAACCACCTCAAGCTCAGTGCCGATCAACCGGATCCCAAGCCGATCCGCAAACGGCTGCAACACCAATGCCGGCGACGCCGAACACAGCGTCACCACGGCCCCGGACTTCACCTCATCGGCCACCGATTGCAGCCCGGTTGGGCGCATCAGCTTGTTCCAATAGGCCTGGCAATACGCTTCCGCTTTCTGCTGAACCCACGCCTTGTCCACGCCGGTCATAAAGGTGCGGATCAACTGCGCCTTGAGCTCATCACGGCTAATCACGCGCAACACAAACTGCGCGCCAGGTACGGCCAGCTTCACCATCCTGCGCACGAATTCGCCTTTACCAAAGGCGAACTTCAGGAACGGCACGAAGCTGTCGTGGTGGGTCAGGGTGCCGTCGAAGTCAAAGACGGAGAGCACTTTGGCATCCAAGGGGCCGGATTCGAGCATGTCTGGGTTCACGGGCGGGTCTCGGTCCTATCTCGTAATTTTGGTAATACATCAGTTGTGACCACAGAAGTTTACTCTTCTTTCAATCTTTCGATTTTCGAGTAAAGCCCTTTGGTGAAGTCACCGCGGTCACTTGATCGGTGACAACGCTGATGGCAATTCGGGCACAAGGCTACAGCATTGGTGATGCGATCCGAACCCTTCTGGGCGAGGTGCTTGACGTGATGTACTTCAAGAAATGGCAAGCCATCCACTTCGAAGGGAGCGTTTGAACCGCAGCCTTCGCAAATGCCATTGGCCTCATTCAATACCCAAGCGCGTACTTTGGGATCGCGAACAAAAGCCGTACCGACAATGGACACTTTCTGTGGCTTCGCAATTCCGTCCGGCACCTTCTCGATGGGCTGCTGCAGTAGCTTGGATGCTCGGCGGACGAGGGTTTGTTCATCTGCAGTTTGCGCTGTTTCATCTGATTCAAATATACGAAGGGCAGTGAGGGCTTTGCGAATCTGTTGTTCTACTCCCGAGCCCACGTTATTTGCAGGTTTGTACCCCTTGATCCGATACAGGCCCATTTGGACCAGAACCGCAGAGATATTCTGCATGCGAAACTCGATGGAGCCTTCTGTACGACCTGCGATTGGTCCCTGACGTAGCAATCGGTTTTCATGGGCTTTATTAAAGGGTTGGCCGTTCTTCTCCAACGCCAACATCTTCAAGTAGGTCTCGACTGCCGCGGCTAATTCCTCGTCGCTCCAGTCGATGCTGTCTTTTGTAATATCCATACAGTCGCCGAGGGTAGAAAGTCCTCGGACGATACTGAGTGGCCACTAGCACGTCTACGAAATTTCCTACTGGGCTGTAGGATTTGGCACTCTGCAAATACAAAAAAGCCCTGAACAAGTCAGGGCTTTTCAGTTGGCTAAGGAATCAATCCCAGCTCAGCGCGC